>JAEURM010000201.1 GCA_016789245.1 Anaerolineales bacterium | reverse complement strand
CCAGTCTTCTTCGGTCGTGGTTTCGGCTGTGCCGCCCACCACAATACCGGCGTTGTTAAACAGCACATCAATCTGCCCGAAGTGGGCCAGCGTTTCGGCCACACTGCGCTCACAATCTGCCGCCTGCATATGGTCTGCCGCAATAAAATGTGCGCGGCCACCTGCTGTTTCAATCTCGCGCACTAATGCTTCGCCTTTCTCACGCCGCCGCCCGGTGAAGGCCACACGCGCACCTTCCGCCGCAAACAACCGCGCTGTGGCCAAACCAATGCCGCTGGTGGCTCCGGTGATGAGGGTGACTTTATCTTTGAAACGCATTTTTTTACAGGACGCAGATGAGCGCAGATGGATGCGGATAAATCGTCAATATCTGCGTCTATCAGCGTTCATCTCCGTTCACGAGAAAAGATTCTACGCCTTCAGCCGCGTGTTCTCCGGATCAAACAGTGGCTCTTTGGTGACGGTGGCGGAGTGGCGTTCACCGAAGTAGTAGATTTCTACTTTGGTGCCTTCGGTGGCATGGGTGGCGGGCACATAGCCGTACGCAAAACTCTGGCGCACCGAGTACCCGTAGTTGGCACTGCTCACGTAACCTAACACAGCTTGAGTGCCCGGCGCAAAGATTGGCTCCTTGCCCATGATGGCCACATTCGGATCATCAAACACCATGGCCACCAACTTGCGTTGTGGGCCTGCGGCCTTAGCTTTTTCCAACGCCGCTTTGCCCAAAAACTCAGCTGGTTTTTTCAGCCGCACGGCAAAGCCTAAGCCAGCTTCATACGGGTTGTAATCGGTGTGAATATCTGACCCCCACGCGCGGTAGCCTTTTTCTAGCCGCAAGGAATCAAACGCGCCCGCACCGGCGGCCACTAAACCCAACGGCTGGCCCGCCTCCCACAGCGTATCCCACAACGCCAAACCATATTCGGTGGGCGTGTAAATTTCCCAGCCCAACTCACCGGCATAAGAAACGCGCAAAGCGCTCACCGGCACGTGGCCCACAAACATTTCCCGCCATTGCATGTACGGGAAGGCGGCGTTAGACCAATCATTGTGGCTGGTGCTTTGCACTACTTCGCGCGCGCGCGGCCCCCACAAGCCCACCGTCGTCCATGCGGAAGAAACGTTTTCAATGTGCACGGAGCCATCACTGGGCGCGTTGAGCCGAAGCCACGCCATATCCATAGGACCAGTGCCGCCGCCGGTGAGCACCCAGAATTTATCTTCAGCCAAGCGCGTCACCGTCAAATCACACTTAATGCCACCGGCGTTAGTGAGCATGGCGGTGTAAGTGGAGCGGCCAATGGCCGTATCCACATTGTTGGCCGTCATCTTTTGCAAAAAGGCCAGCGCGCCCGGCCCGCTCACTTCTATTTTGAAGAAATTGCTCAAATCAAATAAGCCCACGCGCTCACGCACGGCCAAGTGCTCCGCGCCAATGATGGGTGACCAATAGCGGGCCGCCCAACCAGAGCGTACCGGCCAATCAATGGGGCTGTTGTATAAAAGTTTTTCGTTAGTGCTGAACCAGAGCGGGCGCTCCCAGCCGCCGCCTTCCACAAACATCGCGCCCAATTCTTTCAGGCGCTGATGATATGGCGCGGTGCGAAGCGGGCGGGGCGCTTCCATGGATTGAAGTGGATGGATAATGTCATACACTTCAATGTATTGGCGCTCGGCGCGGGCTTTGAGATATTTTTGGCCACCGGCGTGCGGCTGGAAGCGGTTGATGTCCAACTCGCGCAAATCCAACCCCGGCTCACCGTGAACGAGTAAATTGGCCACGGCTTGGGCGGTGCCACCGGCGTGCGTCACCCACACGCCCTCGGCAAAGATAACGTTGCGGGCGCTGGGGTGAACGCCAAACAACGTGTTGCCATCTGTGCTGAAGGAGAAACAGCCGTTGAAAGTTTCTACTGTGCCCACTTTGCCAATGGCCGGAATGCGCTCCACGGCGTAGCGGTGAGATTCTTCCACTTGCTCTTCACTGGCAGGGTACAGGGCGGGGCGCTCATCCTTGCGTAACTCATGCGCCAGCACAATCATTGGCTCATGGGCGTAGGAGCCGTACCCGTAACCTTGCCCATGTTGGCGGTAATACATATCGCGGTCTTGGTCACGGATGATGGGATGCGTCACTTCTTCGGTTTCGTGCGCCAATTCCGCTAGCGGCGCAGTTTTTACATATAAATGTTGAACCGGCGTCATGGGCAGGTTGATACCCAGCATTTGCCCCACTACCGGCCCCCACAATCCGGCCGCAATTACAATATGTTCGGCTTCAATGCGGCCCGCGTCCGTTAGCACGGCGCTGATGTGGCCGTTGCGCCGCTCAAAACTGGTGACGGGCGTGTTGGGGTAAAACTCCGCACCGCCTGCTTTAGCAAGGCTGGCCAACGTTTCCACCACCTTCACGCCGCGCACATCACAATCTGATGGCACGTAAAGCGCGCCGTACAAATCCTCCACTTTCATGATGGGCACTAATTTCTGCACTTCTTGTGGGCCAATTAAGTGCGCGTCTAAGCCCCATGCGTAAGAATTGCCGATTTTGCGTTTAAGCTCCGTGTAGCGCGCTTGGCTGTAGGCAATTTCTAAACTGCCGGTCTGAAAAACAGTGCGGCCCAGGTTGGCTTCGCGCTCGGCGTCCAAGTAAGTTTGTACCGTCCATTGCGCCAACGTGCAGGCCGCTTTGCTGTTGTTATGCTGAAAAATCAGGCCGGGCGCATGGGAGGTGGAGCCGAGATTTTTGAACAGCGGCCCCATATCTAGCACCACCACATCATGCCAGCCGAGTTTGCTTAGGTGATACGCCGTACTAGCGCCTACGATGCCGCCGCCCACCACCACTACACGCGCTTGAGATTTCATGCTTCTCTCCTGTGAAAGCTGATTCACCACGAAGACTCTAAGGTCACCAAGTTCACTAAGTTTCCGTTGTGGAACTTCGTGTTCTTTGCGCCTTCGTGGTAACTTGATTTGAAAAACAAAAAGCCCAGTGGATAGCAGGCACTCGCCATCACACTGGGCTAAAACGAAATGAGTTAAAAGCTGAGCTTACGCCGTTGCCGCTTCGGCCTCCGTGGGCGTGCGCCGGAAGCGTTTGGCCACCCACAGCCCGCCGCCAATCAGCAAGGCCAACACTACCACGGATAGATACTCGATGAAGGGTATTAGGCTGATGCGCCAGATTTGACCCAGAATGGGCAGGTAGGCTAACACCGCTAACCCGATGTACACAGCCAAGATGCCTAAGCGTGCTTTGAGCGAAAGCCCCAGCCCGTGCATTTGCGTGATGATGAACATGCCGCCAAAGCCGAAGGCAAACATCTGCCAGAGATTTTCGGCTTGGAAGTAGGCCACCATGGCGCCGTGAACCAGCACGGTAACTTCTTGCGTTACCATCCACCATTTGTTGGTGTGAATGCGGGTGAAGAACAAACTGCCCTGAAGCATGAGCAGGAACATGTAAAAGAAGCCGCTGAGGTGGCCGGGCGTGCTGACGGTGGGGTGAAACCAATAGGTGTAGGTGACGGCCCACGCGAAGACGTAGCCATGATATTTGCGAGCGAACTGTACAATCTCGCGGCCAGTGGGTAGTTTTTTGCCAAAGAACATGCCACGCCGGTTGTTTTCCATCAGCAAAATCCACACCAGCATGATGATGACCGACCACTGCGAACTCCAAATGCTGGTGTCTTGCGCCAAGCCATCGTAACTGATGTGGGTTTGCACGAAGTG
>JAEURM010000200.1 GCA_016789245.1 Anaerolineales bacterium | reverse complement strand
TGGTGACGAAGCTTTCCCAGCCTTTCAGTTCCACCAACGTGTTACAGTGCGCCAGTTGCCACGCGCTAAAGTTACTAGCCCCGATGTAGCGCACTTTACCAGCCCGCACCATATCATCCAACGCGCGCAACATTTCTTCAGCGGGCGTGGTGTCATCCCAAGCGTGAATTTGATACAAATCAATATGGTCAGTCTTTAGCCGGCGCAAACTAGCTTCCAGCGCATTTTGCAGGTGGTAGCGTGACGTGCCTTGGTCATTCGGCCCATCGCCCATTTGGCTCCGGCCTTTGGTGGCTAAAACTACTTTTTCCCACTGCCCGGCCAACGCCACGCCCAAAAATTCTTCTGAGCCGCCGCGATTGCCGTACACATCCGCCGTATCAAAAAAGTTAATGCCCACATCCAAAGCCTGATTCACAATGGCTTGCGTGCCAGCTTGATCTACTTTGTTGCCAAACTGGTTGCAACCAATGCCAATGACGGAAACTTTTACGCCGGCATGACCGAGAGAACGATATTGCATGATGAAGCTCCTATGTTACGGAATACGGAACACGCAATATGGCGTAGTGCGTATTCCGGGGTGAGATGGTTACAAATTCGCCTTCAACGCCTCCGCCGCCGTGCGGGTGAGGCCTTTCACTTTGAGCAGTTCTTCTAAACTGGCGGCGCGGATGCCATCTAGTGAGCCGAACTGCTTGAGTAGCGCTTTGCGCCGCGCCGGGCCAATGCCCGGAATCGCATCTAACTGCGAGGCCAAGCCAGTTTTGCTCCGTAGGGAACGGTGATGCGTGATGCCAAACCGGTGCGCTTCATCACGCACACGTTGCACCAAGTACAAGCCCTGTGAGCGGCGCGGCAGTAAAACGGAATGGCTCTGGTGTGGCAAGAAAATTTCTTCTTGCTGTTTAGCCAATGAACACACGGGCACGGCTTCAAACAAGCCAAACTCTTGCAAAACTTCCACCGCCACGCCCAGTTGGCCTTTGCCGCCGTCAACCATCAGCAAATCTGGCAAGCGCGAGAAACTATCATCCTTTTTGCGGCCAGGCGCTTTGGCGGGGTCAGCCTCTTGCGCTTCTTGCCAACGCTTAAAGCGCCGCGTCAGCGCTTCTTTCATAGAAGCAAAATCGTTTGGCCCTTCCACGGTTTTGATGTTGAAGTGGCGGTAGTGCGCTTTGCGCGGCGTGCCTTGCTCAAACACCACCATGCTGGCCACGGAGTTCGTGCCCTGCGTGTTGGAAATATCAAAGCACTCCACGCGGTTGGGCGGGCGCGGCAGGTTGAGGGCGGTTTGTAGTTCGGTGAGGGCCTGCGTTTGACGATTGGTGTCTGCCTCCCACTGCGCCTTGAGCACGTTGAGTGTATCGGCCGCGTTTTCCGCCGCCATCTGTATCAAATCGGCTTTGACGCCGCGCCGGGGCACGGTCAGCATTACTTTCTCACCACCGCGTTTATCCTTCAGCCATTGGGTGATAATTTCGGCTTCGGTCACCGCATTCGGCACCAGCACTTCCTCGGGCACGTACGCCGCTTCATCATAGAACTGCTTCACAAACTGCGTCACCACTTCTTCGTTGCCGGTGTCTTCTGCGCCTTCCAGCACAAAATACTCGCGGCCAATCAGCTTGCCGCCGCGCACAAAGAAAATCTGCACACAGGCATTCCGGTCATCGCGCGCAAACGCAATCACGTCAGAATCCATCTGTTCCGCCGTAATCACTTTTTGCTTTTCCACCACACGCTCAATGGCAATGAGTTGATCACGCACGGTGGCGGCTTTTTCAAACTCTAGGTTTTCTGAGGCGGCTTGCATGCTGGCCCGCAAGCGCGTTACCACCGGCGCAGTTTGCCCACGCAAAAACTTACCCAAATCGTCAATCATGGTGCCGTATTCATCTTTGCTGGCCACGCCAATGCAAGGCCCCAAACACAGCTTGATATCGTAATACAAACAGGCGCGCGGGTCTTGGCCCGTAATCACCCGGTCACAAGTGAGATAGGGAAAAATCTTCCGCACCACATCCAACGTTTGGTGCACGGCCCACGCGCTGGTGTACGGCCCAAAGTAGCGTGAGCCGTCTTGCTCCATCTGCCGCGTCACGGTTACTTTGGGGAAATCATCCGCCGTGTGCAGTTTAATGTACGGATACCGTTTATCATCTTTCAGCCGGATGTTGTACTTGGGCCGGTGCTTCTTGATTAGGTTCATCTCAAGAATCAGGGCTTCCAACTCCGAGCCAACGATGATGTACTCTAAATCGGCAATGTGTTTTACCAACTCGCGCGTCTTGGCCGAATCCACGTTCACTTGAAAATACGAGCGCACGCGGTTGCGCAGGTTGATGGCTTTGCCCACGTAAATAATCACGCCCTCTGCGTTTTTATAAATGTAACAGCCGGGCTTCGTGGGGAGCGCGTCTAGTTTGGTTTGCAGGGCTTCAAATAAAGGCATGATTGGATGTTAGTGGGTAGTGGGTATTGGTGTTGAGATTTGGGATTTAAGCTTTGGGCGTTGAGATTTCTGTATGGCCGCTATTATATCCGGCGTATAATCGGCGCATGGACTCTTTATCGATTGAGGCCGAAATCGGCCAAATTCTGGTAGCGCGGAAGCTGACGATTGCCACCGCTGAAAGTTGCACGGGCGGCTTAGTGGGCCACCGGCTCACCAACGTTTCCGGCTCTTCCGTCTATTTTCTGGGCGGCATAATTGCATACGCCTATGATGCCAAAGAACACCTTTTGCACGTGCGGCACAACACCCTGTACCAACACGGCGCGGTGAGCGAAGAAACCGTGCGCGAGATGGCGCGTGGCGCCCGCTTCGCCCTGAGTGCGGATATTGGCATTGCCGTGACGGGCATTGCCGGGCCGGGCGGCGGCATGCCGGGCAAGCCGGTGGGCTTGGTGTGGCTCGGCCTCAGCGCGCGAGATGCGGAACTGGCCCGCAGTTTTGTGTGGAATGGTGACCGGGTAAGCAACAAAGAACAATCCGCCCAAGCCGCGCTAGAGCTGGTGCTGGAATACCTGCACCGCCCGTGAAAACTCATATTTTATTCTTCGTCATTGCGAGCGAGCGACCTGTGCCCGCAAGGGTAAGCAATCTCCAAAACTGGGAGACTGCTCCAGCGGCAACAGCCGCCTCGCAGTGACATAGCAAAATGAAAGCCTTCCTCACCGGCGGCACGGGCTTTGTGGGTACAGCCCTAATCAAAGAATTACTGGCGCATGGCGCACAAGTGACGGCCACCGTGCGCACCTTTGAGCGCGCCCAACAACTGCCGCGCGGCGTGCGCGCCGTTCCCGCCGATATCACCAAGCCCAACTCCATTCAACACGCCGTGCGTGGGCACGATGTGGTGTTTCACTTAGCCGCCGTTACGCGCACCGGTGTGCCGCTCAAAGACCGTGAGCGCGTGCAACGCATCACCGTGGAAGGCACATGCCGCGTTTTGGCCGCCGCCGTTGAGGCCGGTGTGCCCCGCATCATTCATGTTTCTTGCGCCAGCGTGGCGGCAGAAGATTTAGTTTTGGAAACGGAAACGCAACGCGCCAAGCAACGCGCGCAGTTTGAAGTGGCGGCGGAATTTCAGCGGAGCGGCGCGCCGGTGATAGTGGCCTGCTTGGGAACGGTGTACGGCCCGGGTGATGCCTCTGGTTTAGCGCGGCTGATGCAGTGGCAGGCACGGGGCCGTTTGCTGGTGATGCTGGGCGCAGAAAGTAAACGCGCGTTTACGTTTGT
>JAEURM010000001.1 GCA_016789245.1 Anaerolineales bacterium | reverse complement strand
TTCATCCACGATGATCAGATCAAAGTGCGATGAAGCCAAACTCATGGCAATATCATCCTGTTTGGCAAAGTCAATCGAAGCGATCATCTGACTTTCCCGTGCCCAGATATTCTCGCCATAAGAAGCATCTATCAACCCGCGATCCACTTTGATAAAGTTTTCTTCAAAGCGGTCACGCATTTCCCGTTGCCATTGCTCTTTCAAATGTCCAGGCGCAATGATCAACACCCGTTTCACCTGATTACGGAGTTTCAATTCCTTGATGATCAACCCTGCCATGATGGTCTTACCTGCACCAGGATCATCCGCGATTAAGAATCGAATGCGCGGTAACTGCAAAACAAATCCATATACTGCATCGATCTGGTGCGGCAATGGGTCCACTTTGCAAGTGTTCATCGCCAATAGGGGGTCATACAAAGAAGCAAAACGATAGCGTTTGGCTTCCAGCGAAAGGAAAACACTCCTCGGCTCCGCGCCAAAGGGTGTCAGGGTCTCCAATTCATTTTCTGGCAGTTCTGATCTTTTAATTAGACGATCTACATGCACACGCGCATGAATAGTTACCCCAACGATGCGCACATACTCACCGTGGTCTTCTGAATAGTTCACTTCCACTGGTTCGGGCCATTGCGGCCCGCGTAGGATTGTGCCTAGCTGAGGATTCATGTTAATCAACCCTATCTGAGGGATTCTATTTGGATTTGCGACTCCCGCCATTGCAAGTGTTTTCCAGAAGTAATTGGCTGGAAAACATATATGAGGATTATACAATACCTGTACGCGCATGATTGGACGCGGTGGGGCTAATGAAGTTTGCTTTGATTCAAGTGCATAGCAATAAGGTTTGTTGTTCTATGGTTGGGGTAATTCCCCGGAACGGGTTTCATCCCTGATTATCCTGCACTACAATCAGGCCAACCTTTTCTGAGGAGCTTTTATGGCGGCTGATCCCAAACTTTTGGCTGGGGTTCCCCTCTTTCAATTTTTAGATGAACAAGAGCGTGCCGATTTGGCCAACAGTGTGGAAGAGGTGCGCTTTGCTGGCGGCCACACTATCTTCAACGCCGGTGACCCGGGCGATTGTTTGTATATCATCCACACTGGCGAGGTGGAAATTTACTTCAAAGATGCCACCGGCGTAAGAATTGTGCTGGAGACGCCGGGGCCGGGCGAGTTCTTTGGGGAGCTGTCTTTGCTGGATAACGGCTCGCGCACGGCCAATGCGCTCGCCCGCACCGAAATCAGCGCCCTGCGCGTTGACCAGCAAGACTTAGACCAGCTTTTTAGCCAACACCCTCGCGCCGCGCTGGATGTTCTGCGGGCCATGGGCCGCCGGATGCGCGTGAACACTCAACTTCTGCGCCAAACGGCTTCCCGCAACGTCAACTCTATTGAAGAAAAAGAACGCTCACCGATTGAAAAGGCGGCCGACTGGGTGGCCGAGTTCAGTGGCAGTATCACGTTTTTGGGGCTTCACATTGTATGGTTTGCCGTGTGGATTGTATGGAATGTGGTTGCGCCAGCGGCACAACAATTTGACCCGTTCCCCTTTGGTTTGCTCACCATGACGGTTTCGCTGGAAGCCATCATTCTTTCAACGTTGGTGTTATTGAGCCAAGCTCGGCAAATTGAAAAAGACAAAGTGCGGGCCGATATTGAATACGAAGTCAACCTAAAAGCCGAACTGGAAATTATGCAGTTGCATGAAAAAGTTGACCGCCTGAACGAAGCCGTGTTGGCGCGGCTGGCGGCGATTGAGAGAAGTGTGGGGCAAAAATAAGCCCTAAACCCACATATCGCCCAGCGCTGGCACATCCACTTCTTTTACCACGGTGGCGCGGGAGAGAGTGAGGATACACTTCACCAGCGCCACCAAATCTTGCACGGGAATTTGTTCGCCGTTGTACTTCTTGGCCACGGTTTCCGCGCTGACGGATAGCGGCTCTTGCGTGGCGATGGAGCCGGGATTGAGGACAGTGACGCCAATGCCATCCGCTCGCAGATTTTCCCGCAGGGCGTGCGCCGCGCCGCGTAGGCCAAACTTGCTGGCGTTGTAGGCCACCTCGCGCGCGCCCGTGTTTTCTAAACCAGAAATTGAGCTAACCAAAATCACTTTGCCGTTGGCACTCTGCCGCAAGTTGGGCAAAAGCGCTTGTACGCAGTGAATGGCCGCAGTGAGATTGACGGTGAGGACACGCTCATTTTCTGCTTGGCTCACTTGCTCAAAATCATAGCCTGAACTAAAGGCGGAATCTTCCCAAATACCAGCGTTGTAAATGAGCGCGTCTAGCCGCTGGCCGCCGAGGGCCGCCACGATTTTTTGCGCCGCGCCGCTTTCCGCTAAATCCACTTTCAACCATGTGCGGCGCACGCCCTCCCCGGCTTCCATTTGCGGTTGCCCGCGTGAAATCAGCCAGACTGAATCACCACGTTCCGGCAAACCAAGATTGAAGGCATGGCCAAGGCCACGGCTAGCGCCAATGAGGAGAATGTTTTTCATAAAGCTTGCTCCATAACGCGTTCACTCACTTCAACCGGGCGGCGGGCTTTAGGCGCTAACCACGCTACCAGCGGAAGCATAACCACGGTGAAGGCTACGCTGACTTGAAACGGCCAGTGGGGGTTGAAATCATACAGCGGGCCAGCCAGTAACGGGCCAATGATGGCGGCTAGACCCACGGCAGTTTCGGTGATGCCATACGCCAAGCCACTTTCTGCCGGATTGACTAATTGCCCGGCTTGGGCCGCCGTCATGGTGTGTGCTAATTGTGCGCCGGGCCGCAAGGCGTATGCCAGCAGAATGCCCGGCCAGCCAGCCAGCGCAAGCATAAACGTCATGGAAAGGCCAATGAGCATTTGCCCGGCCAAGAACGCGCCGCGCGGCGAGCGGTGGCCGAGCGTGGCGTTGAAAATTACGGTGGCGATGGAGTTAATTGAGCCGAGCAGGCCAATCACGGCCACATCAAACCCGCGCACTTCTTCTACAAAGTTGGGCATGAAGGGCAGGCCAATTTGCATGGCCAACAAAGCGCAAAACGCTAGCGCCAAGTAACGGATGAAGGCGCGATTGCGAAACAACGCTGAGTAACGCGTGGCCCCGGTGGCGGCGGGCACAATAGGCTGTGAGCGTGTGAAGAAAATGACGACGGTGGAAAGGAGAAAAGCAACAAAGGCGATGAGGTACACATTTCGTAAGCCGTACTGAGTGCCAATCCAGCCGCCGAGGGCCGGGGAGAAAATGGTTCCGGCCCAGAACCCGGCAAACACCAGTGTCAGCGCCCGTTGAATGCTCTGTGGGCCACGGGCTTCGGCCACATAAGCGTTGATGGGCGCAATAACAAAGCCCGTAAACGAGTAGGCGGCCAGCGCGGCCACAAACACCCATAAATCTTGCGCAAAATACATTACCAGCGCGGCCACCGCGCCCAGCCCAAAGCCAATCACAATCAGCACGCGCCGCCCCACCCGGTCTGCCAAATATCCGGCGGGGATGTGGGTGATGGTCATCGCCAAGTAAGCATTGGAAAGCGCAGTGCCAATCGTTATCGGGTCGGAGCCGAGTTCTTTGAGATAGAGCGGCTCAATATACAGAAACAAGCCTTCGCCAAAGCCCCACAGCATGAGCGAAAACGCAAACAATTTGTTATCACGCGAGAGTTGATACATACAAGTATGTTGGAAGGTTGGTAAAGCCCGCTAACGTTGAAATTAAGTTCAGCCAGTGTAGCACAGAGGCCTCAAGGGCTATCGCTTAATCGCCATTTCAAAGTCAGCGCCCAGCACTTAGCCATGAGCTTCTTCCAGCCTAACCAGATATAATTGCCCCACCATCTCCGGAGACTATGCTTTGACCACAGGCCCCATCCGTCAACCCTTCATCTATGGCCGCCCAGTGCGGGGCGTGGAATTTATTGGCCGCGAGGCGGAACTGCGCACCATCTTCAATCGTTTGCTCAACGGTGAATCCACTGCCATTGTGGGTGAGCCGCATATCGGCAAAACCTCGCTCATCCTGCATATTGCCCGGCCAGAGGTGCGCCAAGCCGCGTTTGGCACGGATGATAAACACTACACCCTCGTCTCCTCGGATTTGCACAGCATTAGCAATGATTACAGCCCACAACAATTTTGGCTGGAAGCGCTAGAGCCGTTAACGGAAATGCTGGCCGCTACGCCGCGTGGCCCGGCCCTGCTTAAACAGGTAGCCGAAGGCCAGTCCAGCCGCCGCGCATTGGAAAACATCTTTAACTACCTTGGCAATGATTTGCAACACCGGCTGGTGCTTCTGCTGGATGAATTTGATAACCTGCTGGTGCACAACAACTTCAAAGATGCGGCCTTTTTTGCACTCCTACGCTCACTTTCCACGCGCACGGGCGGCTTAGCATTGGTTACGGCCAGCCGCTTCTCAATTGCTGAAATGAATGAGCGCGGGCGCGGCTTGCTGGATACTGGCTCGCCATTCTTCAACAATATGATTGAAGTGCGCTTGCGGCCTTTCACTGATAAACATGTAGGCACTCTGCTCAACCGCGCCGTGCCGCCGTTTACGGTGGATGAACGGCGTTTTGTGCGGCGTGTGGCGGGCGGGCACCCGTTTCTATTGCAGGCCATGTGTGCGGCGCTGGCAGAGTTTATGGGCGAGGCGCGCTCCACCGCCGCCGCCGAAAGCTTTTATGACCGGATTGCCTACCATTTTGATGATTTGTGGGAAACGATGGATGACCGCACGTGCACTGCGGCGGTGATTTTGAGCCTGATGGAAATTGGCGGGCGGGCGCAAGGCCGGGATTTTGCGTTTGGTGAAATAGAAAACGTGCCCGCCCTAGGCCCCGAACTGAAAAAATTGGCCGAGCGCGGCTTGGCCGAGAAAGCCAGCGACGGCTGGCAATTTGATATGGATCATCTATTAGTGTGGCACGGCGAGCGCTGGACGATTAGCGCACAAGCTTTTACGTGGTGGGTGCGCGATGTGGTAATTGCCGAGACGCGCCCGGTGACGCAATACGCCGATTGGCTGGCGAACAAAAAATACAAGTTCCTGCTCACCGAACAGCAGTGGGTGCAATTGAAACAAATTACCAGCAATCTACCAGAATGGGCCGTGCAAGGCGTGGGTGGCTTGGCCCGCGCGCTGTTTGAGGAGTTGCTAAAGCGCAAATGAACGTGTCGCGGGCCGAGTGTCGAGTGTCCTCCGCATTGGCGAAGCGACACCCGACACTTTGACACTCGATACTTCACCGTGTGAGCAGTGCTAGAATCCCTCTGAAATGAACAACCCCTACATTGCCGGTGCGCCCCTGCGGGCAGGCAAAGCTTTCTTCGGGCGGCAGGATATTTTGCAATGGGCCATGCAGGAATTGCGCAATCCGGCCTCCAACGCCTTGGTGCTATTTGGCCAGCGGCGCATTGGCAAAACCTCGCTTCTGCTTCAGTTACAGGGCGGTCTGCCGCGTGAAGCCTTCCTCCCCATTTATTTTGATCTACAAGACCAAGCCAAGCGCCCGCTCAACCAAATGCTCTTGGACTTGGTGGATACCATTTCCGAGCGCGCCGGTTTAGAACTGCCCAAGCCAGCCGTGCCGGATGACCGTGGCGTGTGGTTTCGCCGTTTGTTTTTGCCAGAGTTCTACAAACAGTTTGGAGAAGCACGGCGGCTGGTGTTTTTGTTTGATGAGTTTGATGTTTTAGACCAAGCCGCCCAAGCCAACCTGCCGCCCACCGCCGCCGCCAACGCCTTCTTTGAATTTTTGCGCCGCCTGATGGGCGAAGACCCACGCCCCGCCTTTGTGTTTGTGGTGGGCCGCCGGGCGGAAGATATGAACATTGATTTTACGGCCACGTTCAAATCTTCTCTGGTGCGGGAAGTGTGGACGCTGGACGCGGACAGCGCCGAGAAATTAGTGCGGCAGGCCGAGGCCAACGGCTCATTAAAATTTACCGATGATGCCGTTCAGCGTGTGCTGGCGCTCACCAACTCACATCCCTATCTCACCCAATGACTGTGCCAACGCATTTGGGAACGCGCGTATTTAGAGTTACCAGAAACCGCGCCTGCCATTTCTGCAGTGGAAGTGGAAACTGCCGTGCCCGATGCGCTGGAAGCGGGCAACCAAGCGTTGGTGTGGCTGTGGAACGGCCTTGCGCCAGCCGAGAAAATTTACGCCTCCGCACTAGCTGAGGCCTCGGTGGACGGCCAAGTAATTTCCGAAGACCGGGTGATTCAAACTATCACCGAGCATGCTACCCGCCTACGCACGCGGGATGTGGAATTAGCGCCGCGCGATTTGGTGAAGCGCCGCGTGCTAGAAGCCAGCGGCCCACGTGAATTCCGCTTCGCCGTGGAATTCTTCCGGCGTTGGGTGGCCACCAACAAACCTTTGCGCGAAGTAAAAGACGAACTTGACCAAGTGGACCCGCTGGCCGAGCAACTTTTTAGCTTTGGGCAAGCTTTCTTCAAGCGGCAACAGTGGCAATTGGCCGCCCGCTACTTTAACGATGCTTTGCAAAACAACCCGCGCCACTTCCGTGCGCGGCTCAACCTCGGCGAAGCGTTCTTGGAGATGAAGCTTGACGATGAGGCCGTGACTGAGCTGGAGCGCGCTTACGATTTAGATCAGGATGAAGCGCGTTTGCCGCTGGCGCGCGCGCTGACCGAGCGGGCCAAAGTGCGTGAACGCACGAACGATGATGAAGGTGCGCTAACGGATTTAAACCGTGCCTTGCGCGTTTCGCCTAATGAAGCTGAAGCGCAACGCTTGCGGACTTTAATTTATACCCGGCGCGGCGATGCGGCGCTGACGCAAAAATTGTATGACCAAGCCGTAGCCGCCTACACCGAAGCCAGTTTGCCGGAGAAAGTTTCCCAGGCCGAAGCGTGGCGCAAGCGCGAAATGCTGGGTGGGTTGGAAAAGAAAGCCGCCGAGCACGCACAACAAAAGAACTGGGCCGCCGCCGCTGAAGGTTTTGAGTCACTGGTTCAACAAGCGGAAGATACTGAAAGCTTGGTGATTTGGGAAAAGAAGCTAGCCGAGGTGCGCGTTGAGCAGGATTTAGCTGAGTTGTATGCCGAAGGCGCAACAGCGCTCGCAGAGCGTAATTATGTGCGTGCGCAAACGGCGCTTCAAAAAGTGGTGGAACGCCGGCCCGATTACCGGAGCAACGGCCAAACCGCCGAGCGGCTTTTGCAACGCGCCATCACCGAAGGCAAACAAAACGTATTCTTCCAGCGGTTGCCCATGTGGGCCTGGGCGCTGAGCGCGTTGCTGGTGCTGGCTTTGGTAGTGGGCGTAACGTGGGGCGTCATTCAAGCCCTCTCGCCCGCCAACACGCCCGAAGTGAACGTGACGCCGAGCGTGGATGATACGGCTACGCCCACTTTAGCCACGCCGGACGAAACTGAAGTCACACTTGTTACGCCTCAACCCGGCACCACGGTTGCCCCCACCATTCCATCCGATACGCCCACATCAACTCTTACGCCCACGCCTACTTTTCCACCGCCGCAAATCATTGAGCCAAGCAACGCGGCCAACGTGAGGCCGTTGGCCCGCTTAGGCAAAGGCACTATTTCTCAGGCCGCATATTCTCCCGATGGCCGCTTGCTGGCGGTGGCTGGCTCACTCGGCATTTATTTGTATGATGCCCAAACGCTGGAGGAGTTGAGCCTAACGGAAACGAGCTTCCGCGATAGTTTGGCGTGGGCGCCGGACGGCCAAACCTTGGTTTCGGCTTCTTCCAATGAAACTGTCATTCAACGTTGGCAGATTGTGAAGGACGCGCTGGCCTTGCAAGGCTCACTGCTAGGGCACACTACTGGCGTGCGCGCGCTGGCCTTTGCCAGTGATGGCCGTTTGGCCGCCGCTGGTTTTAGCCGCGATATTAGCCTGTGGAATGTGGGTGATAACCAGCGCGCCCGCGTGTTCCCCATTAATGGCGAAGCAGAAAGTCTGGCGTTCTCGGCAGATGGGCAGTGGTTGGCAGTGGGCCGCAAAGATGGCGTGGTGCGCGTGTTTAACGTTAATGCACAAGACATTGAAAGCCAACTCTTTACGGAACATACGGGCGAAGTGCGCGCCCTCGCGTTTTCGCCGGATGGCACGCTGTTAGCTTCCGGCGGCAGTGATGATAACGTGGTGATTGTGCGGAATGTAGCCACGCGAGAAGAAGTGGGTCGGTGGGAAACATTCAACGGCAACCCAGTGCGTGCCCTCGCCTTCTCGCCGGATGGCACGCGCTTGGCGGTGGGCTCTTTTGTGGCGGTGGAAATGTTTGCGCTCACCAGCCGCCAGGGGCTAGCCGAGTGGAAGCAATTGGCGTTGGATGTAACAAGTCTCGCCTTTGCACCCGATGGACAAACGCTCACCACCACCGCACAGGATAGCATCCTGCGGCAATGGCGCGTGCGGGATGGCACTGAGCTAGACCAGCGCGCAAACTTTACGCCAGAAATTAAGAGTCTTGCTTATGCACCACAAGGCGGCCTAATTGCCAGCGGCCACGAAGACGGCTCGGTGCGGCTGTGGGATGTGGGCGGCACGGCCCCGCGCCTCACGCTCAATCAAAATTTAGTCACGCCCGCCATGCGTGCCCTCGCTTTCTCGCCAGATGGTACATGGCTTGTTACGGGTGATTATCAAAAAATAAAAGTGTGGCAAGTGGCGGATGGTGCGCTTTTGCATGAGTTGACGGGCTTTAACAGCACGGTCTATGCTATTGCCTTTTCGCCGGATGGCTCACTCTTGGCCACCGGTTCGGAAGATGGCACAGTGCAAGCGTGGCTGGTGAGCCAGTTAGAAAACCCGCCCGTGCTTCAACACACTGCCGCTACGCCCGTTTACTCTCTTGCCTTTTCCAATGATGGCCGTTTCCTCGCCGCCGGGCTGAGTGGCCGCGCTTACGTTTGGCAAACAGATGCTTGGGAAAAGGCTCTGTATGATTTAAGCACTGAAGGCTCGGATGCAATCATTGCGTTAGCCTTCCCGCCCGATAATCAAACTTTGCTCACCGCCCATGAAGAACGAGATGAGGTTCAACGCTGGAGCCTAGAAACGGGTAAGAAGCTAGAGGCGGTGAAGTTGGCCGATGCGGTGGACACTCTGCTCAGTGCGGCGTTTTCACTGGATGGGCAAATTTTAGTAGGCGGCACCTCGGATGGCGCGGTGCTGGGGTGGAATACGGCCAGCGGTGAAGCCTTCGGCGCGCTCACTGGGCACGTTGGCCCTGTGTACGCCGTCACCACTTCCGCTGATGGCCGCTGGCTGGCCACCGCTGGGTACGATGGCACGGTGCGGCTGTGGGGCGTACCGGCGGTAGCGCCCTAACCGTTTGACGCTCTCCGCTTCCTTATGGTACGATTGTGCTCCGCTGGCAACAGCGTTTTTTATTGACTTAATTGAAGGAGCATCCCATTACCGTCTCGGCTTTTGACTATCGGATTAATGAACAAATCAATGTTCGGGAAGTGCGCGTGATTGGCCCGAACAATGAAAATGTAGGGGTGATTCCCACTTTTGAAGCCTTGCGTATGGCGCGTGATTCGGGCAAGGACTTAGTGGAAGTGAGTCCCAATACTTCGCCGCCCGTTTGCCGCATCTTAGATTTTGGCAAGTTCCTTTACGAGAAAACCAAGAAGGACAAAGAAGCCAAAAAAGCGCAAAAGGTCATCGAAGTTAAAGAAATCCAAATCCGGCCCAAGAGCAATGAATTCCACACTGGCCTAAAAGTGCGTGATGCACGCCGCTGGTTGGAAGAAGGCAAAAAGGTGCGGGTGCGGGTGAAGTTCCGAGGCCGTGAAATTACGCACTCCGATTTAGGCATTGAAGACTTGCGCGAGATTGCGCAAGGGCTGGCGGATGTGGCGATTGTGGAACAACAGCCAATGATGGAAGGGCGTACCCTGCTGATGTTGTTAGCGCCCAACCCCAAGCGGCCCAAGCCCGCCGCCGCGCCTGGCCCCAAGAAGGAAAAGGTGGCCGAAGCCGCCCAGCCTAATCCGCCCACGCCGGCGGAAGCCACCACGGAGTAAGGTTTAGTGACCAGCACCGGGGCAGAACGCAAGCCCCGGTGAATTTTGTCTAGTATCTAGAACGGATTGAGTGAGAAGGAGTACGACTGTGCCGCGTAAATCAACCAAAACAACCAAGTACAAGCTGAAGACGCACAAGGCTACGGCTAAGCGCTTCCGCGTAACGGGCAGTGGCATGTTAGTGCGCACCAAAAAGGGCAAAAGCCACTTGCGCCGCCGCACGCCCAAGCGCACTAAGGCGCTCTTCACCGAGATGTTGCCGGTAAAAGGCAAGAAGCTGATAAAGCGCATTAAACGCTTAGCGCCGTACATGAAGCGGTTTGACGATAAAAGTTCTACCTAGTGGTTTCACTAATTGCCAATAAGTTTAGTTATTGGTGATTGGTTATTCGCAGGCTGTTCTCGGCAGGAACTCACACTGTGTGGGCCGGGAAGGGTTTGCAGGAGTAAGTTCCCATGCGTGTAAAAGGTGGTATTGTTACCCGCCGCCGCCACAAGAAAATTCTCAAGTGGAGCGAAGGCAAACGAGGCGCGTATCATCGTTTGTTCCGCCGCGCGAACGAGGGCATGTTGCATGCCTTCTTCTATGCGTGGCGTGACCGCCGCAACCGCCGCCGCGATTTACGCCGGCTGTGGATTGCGCGCATTAACGCCGCCGCGCGCACCAATGGCGTGAGCTACAGCAAGCTGGTGGATGCAATGAAGAAAGCCAACATTACGCTAGACCGCAAGGCTTTGGCCGATATTGCGGTGCGCGATGCCGCTGGCTTTAGCGCGATTGTGGCCGCCGCCACTGGCAAGTAAACGGCGTAACCTACGCAACGCAGAAAACCGCATCCGCATGGGTGCGGTTTTTTTATTGTACGAGCTGATGAAGTGTTTAAGATAAATTGAAACACGGAAATCACGGAACTAGGCGGAGAACACAGATTTCAGTGCTGTTCATCTGTTGATTCTGTGTCTTTCCGTGTTTTGAAGCCGGGCCAAACACTTTATAATTCCCACATGGCCTCCCTCATTGCGCAACTCAATCTACCTTCTGGCCAAACGTTGGCGCTGTATCATGGTGATTTGACGGACGAGCGCGTAGACGCAATTGTGAACGCGGCCAATAGCTGGCTCTCCCACGGTGGCGGGCTGGCGGGCGCCATTGTGCGCAAGGGCGGGCGGGAGATACAGGCCGAGAGCGATGCGTGGGTGCGGAAAAACGGGAAGGCGAAGCATGATAAAGCGGCGCTCACGGGCGCGGGCCGTTTGCCGTGTAAGTTCATCATTCACGCCGTAGGGCCAATGTGGGGCAGTGGAGATGAAGAAAACAAACTGCGTTTGGCTTACACCGCCGCGTTAGACGTGGCGCACGCTCAAAACTTTACCTCCATTGCATTTCCATCCATCAGCACCGGCGTCTTTGGCTTCCCGGTGCAGAGGGCCGCGCCGCTGGCTGTGCAAACCGTAATAGATTTTTGCGCCGCGCACTTCTCTAGTGCCCTGCGCGAGATACGGTTTACGCTGATTGATACGCCCACAGTGGAAGTTTTTAAGCAAGAGTTTGAGAAGCGGCAGAACGAGAAGTGAACAGTATTGCGTGTTACGTGTTCCGTACGAAATACGCAACACGCAATACTTACTACGTATGATTACCTCCCCCACCAACCCCACCCTCAAGCTCATCCGCGCATTGCAGAGCAAGCGCCGCACGCGTGAAACCGAGGGTGCGTTTGTGATTGAAGGCGTGCGGCTGTTAGAAGAAGCGGCGCGGGCGGGCCTTACGCCGCGCACCATTTTGCACACGCCGGAATTAGATGAGCGTAGCCGCGCGGCCATCCGTTCGTTCCCCAACGTGCCAGCGCAAACGGTTACGCCCGCGCTCCTCGCTTCCGTTTCGGAAACTGATTCTCCGGCAGGCGTGCTCGCCATCGTTCCCTTTCCATCTCTACCTTTATCTTCATCTTCTTTCTCTCTGATTCTTGACCGCATCTCTGACCCGGGCAACTTGGGCACTCTGCTCCGCACGGCAGAAGCGGCGGGCGCGGCGGCGGCCTACCTCATGCCGGGCACCGTGGATGCGTACAACCCCAAAGTAGTGCGGGCGGCTATGGGCGCGCACTTCCGTTTGCCCATTGTGGAAAAAACTTGGGAGGCGTTGCCGGTGCCGGCGGCTCAAACGTGGGTGGCGGATTTAGCCGGAGAAGCGTACACGCACGTGAACTGGCGCACGGCGCAAGCGTTGATTATTGGCTCAGAAGCGGATGGGCCAAGCGAAGCCGCGCTGGCCTTTACGCCCCACCGCGTCACTATCCCCATGCCGGGCCGCGCAGAATCACTTAACGCCGCCGTAGCGGCTGGCATCCTCTTATTTGAAGCGGCGCGGAAAAGACAAGGCCCATGACTTTTATAACTTTACTTACAGAAGATGGCCGCTGGTTGTTTGCCACGCGCATGGTGCGGATGTTTGCGTACGGCTTAGTTTCGGTGGTGTTGGCGTTGTATTTGGCCTCCGCCGGCCTCACGGAAAATCAGATTGGTTTCTTGATTACTTTTACGCTGATTGGGGATACGCTGATTGCGCTGTGGCTCACCTCCCGCGCGGATAGGGCCGGGCGGCGGAAAACGTTGCAAGTGAGCGCCGGGCTGATGGTGCTGGCGGGCGGTGTTTTGGCGCTGACGCAAAACTATTGGCTGGCGTTGGCGGCGGCCACGCTGGGCGTGCTTAGCCCCAGCGGCAATGAAGTGGGGGCGTTTTTGCCGGTGGAGCAAGCCGCGCTCACGCAAACCATTTCAGATGAGCAACGCACTTCAGCGTTGGCGTGGTATCAGTTGGCTGGCTCACTGGCTACGGCGCTGGGCGCGTTGGCGGGCGGTGGCTTAGCGCAAGTTTTGCAGAACACGGGAACAGTGCCGCTAGAAAGTTACCGCGCAGTGTTAGCCACTTACGCCGGTTTGGGGATTCTGCTCCTCCTCATGTTCACGCGGCTCACAAAAAATGTAGAGCCGTTGGTGGCCCCGTCACCCGCCACTCGCCCCCTAAATCCCGGCCTGCACCGCTCACGGAATGTGGTGTTCAAACTAGCCACGTTGTTTTCATTAGATGCGTTTGGCGGCGCGCTGGTGGTGCAGAGCTTTTTTGCGTATTGGTTTCATGTGCGTTACGGCGTGGAGCCGGCCGGGCTGGGCGGTATTTTCTTTGGCGCTAATTTGTTGGGCGGGCTTTCCGCGTTGGCGGCGGCCTCACTGGCCAAACGCATTGGCCTCATCAACACCATGGTTTTTACGCACTTACCCTCCAACGTGTTGTTGATGCTGGTGCCGCTGATGCCCAATTTGCCTTTGGCGGTTTTAGTGCTGTTGATTCGTTACAGTATTTCGCAGATGGATGTGCCCACGCGGCAAAGCTACACGCTGGCGGTGGTGGAGCCGGATGAGCGCTCGGCGGCCAGCGGCGTAACCAGCGTGGCACGCACGGTGGGAGCGTCTTTTGCACCCACGCTCACCGGCGCACTACTGGCCAACCCGGCTCTCACCAGTGTGCCGTTCTTTTTAGCCGGTGCGCTCAAGATTATTTATGACTTAGCGTTGTGGCGTAGTTTCCGCGCCCTCAAGCCGCCGGAGGAGATAAATAAGGGTTAGGGGTTATTGGGTACTTGTTATTGTGCTTTTCTGTCTGTGCTCTGTTATCGGTACTCTGTGTTCTCAAAAATCCACTGGCTTGTTCAACGTCTCCACCAGCAATTGCACGCAGGCTTCCACATCGCGTAAATCCACCATCTCACTCGGCGTGTGTAAGTGGCGCGTGGGAATAGAAACACAACCCGCCGGCATACCGCCGCGTGAAATTTGCATCGCCGCCGCATCCGTAGTGCCCGCTTCCAAAATCTCAAGCTGATAAGGAATTTTGGCCGCTTTGGCTCTTTGCACCAGCAAATCTTTAATGCGCGGGTCGGCCAACATGCCGCTATCGCGCACTTTAATAGCCGCGCCGCCCCCGAGGCTCACCGCCATCCGCGGGCCGTTGGGCGTATCGCCCGTGCGGGTTACATCCACGGCAATGCCAAAATCTGCTTCCACGCCAAAGGCCGCCGTAGCCGCGCCACGGATGCCCACTTCTTCCTGCACGCTAAACACGTAGGCCACTTCATGCGCCGGGTTTTTTAGCCGCTTCATCACTTCAATCAAAATCACCACGCCGATTCGGTCATCTAAACTTTTGGCTGTAACACGGTGTTCACCCAACTCTTCCATGGGCCGGTAAAAGCCGCCCGCCGCGCCCACACTCACGGGGCACTCGGCTTTGTTGGTTACGCCAAAATCAATGAAGTAATCGGCTAGCACGGGCTGGCGGTTCATATCTTCGCGCCGCGCATCAATGCCAATTACGCCTACGGCGCCGTTGGCAAAACGCACGCGCCCGCCCAAGCACGTTAACGGGCTTACGCCGCCAATGTTGAGAAAGCGCGCAAAGCCGCGCTCGTCAATGTGCGAAACAATCACGCCAATCTCATCCATGTGCGCGGAGAGCATGACGCGTTTGGCATTTTTAGTTTTGGCGTGGCGCGTGGCAATTAAGTTGCCCAGCGCATCCACCGTCACTTTATCGGCCAAGCCGTTAATTTCAGCCCGTACCATTTCCCGCACTTGGCCTTCATGGCCGGAGGGGCCGTAAGCTTCAACCAGTTTTTTAATTAATGCTTTCATGTTTTTTTCCACGAAGGCCACGAAGTTGCACGAAGAAAACTTAGTGTTCCTTCGTGTGCTTCGTGGATAAAGATTCACGGTGCTAAACGCGTCACCGTCCACGCCTCACCAGCGCGTTGATAGAGCAAACGGTCATGCAAACGGTGCGGGCGGCCTTGCCAAAATTCAACGGCTTGCGGTGTGAGCCGATAGCCGCCCCAGTACGGTGGCCGCTGTGGCAGGCCGTTGGCATGTTCCTGCTGGAAGCGTTCAAACTGCGCCTCCAGCGCGGCGCGGCTGGGCAGGGGGCGGCTTTGTTGTGAGGCCCACGCGCCCAAACGCGCCTCCAATGGCCGCACATTGTAATAAGCATCGCTCTCTTCCGCGCCCACTTGCGCCACCGTGCCCGTTACGCGCACTTGGCGGTGTAAAGGTTGCCAGTGAAACACCAGCGCCGCGCGCGGGTTGGCGGCCAGTTCATGGCCTTTGCGGCTTTCGTAATTCGTAAAGAACGTAAACCCACGCGCATTCACGCCCTTCAATAAAACGATGCGGGCGGAGGGTGCGCCGTCCGGCGTGGCGGTGGCCAGTGTCATCGCGTTGGGTTCCTCCACGCCAGCGTTCACCGTTTCCTCAAACCACTTGGCAAACTGCGCTAACGGGTCAGCGGCGGCCTCAGCTTCGTTCAGGCCAGCCGTCTCGTATTCGCGGCGGAGTTCAGCAAAAGAATCCACGTAACCACAGAGTTCACAGCGTACACGGAGAAACCAGAGTAATTCTCTGTGCGCTCCGTATACGCTGTGGTTTTAGTGCTAGTCCTTCAACACTTTCACATCCCAATTCGCCAACGCCGCGCTCAGCAATTTCACGCTGTTGCGCCAATCGGCGAGTTGGGCGTGGGCGGCGGCGGTATGCAAGTATCGGCCCGGCACGCTCACGCTCACGCTGGGGATGCCCGCGCGCGAAAGGTGAATGGCCCCCGCATCCGTGCTACCGCCGCCCGGCTGGCGCATTTGGTACGGAATTGCGCCACGCTCCGCCAAACCTTGCAAATAGCCAATTAAACGCTGATCATGAATCGTGCTGGCATCACTGGTGTAAATGGCGGGGCCGTAGCCCACGCGCGTGTTGTACGTCACGTTCTCGCGCTCATCTAGTGAGTGGGGCAAATCATTGGCGGGGGTGCAATCTAGTGCAAAGGCGGCGGCGGGGTTGGTGGCAAAAGCGGCCACTTTAGCGCCGCGCAAACCTACTTCTTCTTGCACGGTGAAGGCGGCGTGCAGTTCACATGGGTACGGGCCGCCCTTCAGCAACTCCACTAGCGTAGCGCAACCCAGCCGGTCATCCAAGGCTTTGCCGCGCAGGGTAACGCCGCCCAACACATCAAACTCAGTGGCAAACGTGCCGCGCTCACCCAACTTCACCAGCCGCTTGGCCGCCTCCGCACTTTCTGCGCCAATATCAATGCGCAGAGCGCGGGCGGGCACGGTGTTCATTCTTTGTTCCGCGTTGAGCACATGCACCGGCGCCGCGCCCATTACGCCGGGCACGCGGCTGGGGCCAACCCACACCGGCTTGCCCAGCCACGCGCGGTCATCCACGCCGCCCACCACGTTGAACTTTAAGCTTCCATCGGAATCAAAGCCGGAAACCATGAAGCCCACTTCATCCATGTGCGCATCCACCAGCACGCGCGGCGCATTGCGCTTTTTAGATTTTTTCACGGCCAGCACGTTGCCCAGCGCATCTACTTGCACTGAATCGGCGTAAGGCCGGATGGCTTCTAAGATGAGTTTCCGCACCGCGCCCTCCTCGCCAGAAACAGCCACAGCGTTGGAGAGGGTGCGGAGTAAATCGAACTGAGAGGGCTTGGAAGGCATAAAATTTTTTCACCGCCAAGACGCAAAGAGTGCTAAGAAAAACTTTGCGTCCTTCGCGCCTTCGCGGTGAAATTACTCTTCTAAATTGAATTTGGATAAATCAGCCGTGAGTGAGCCAATAAATTCCGCTAGCAAACGGCCTACGCGCTGAACGTCTTTCACGTTTACCACTTCTACTGGCGTGTGCATATTGCGGAGCGGGATGCTCACCACCGCAGTGGGAATGCCCTCGCGCGCCACTTGAATGGCAAAGGCATCCGTGCCGGAGTGGGTGGCCATTGGCTCAAGGCTGTAGCTCATCTCCAAACGCTCAGCGGTGGCTTTGAGCGCCGCGTGAACTTTGGGGTGAATGTTGGGGCCAAAGCCCAACACCGGGCCTTTGCCCAAATCAAACATCCGGTCACTAAACTCGCGTGCGCCCGGGCCAGCACCCCACGTCACATCAATGGCAACGGCCAATTGCGGTTGCAGGTTGAAAGCGGACGTCATCGCGCCGGCCAGCCGCGTTTCTTCTTGCACGGTGGCCACGGCTACCACATCCCAAAAGTGCGGTGTAGTTTGCAATTCTTCAAGGCACACCGTCACTGCCGCCACCGAGGCGCGATTATCCAGCCGGTTGGCGGCAAGCAGGCCACCGTTCAGTTCCACGGGCGGCTGAGCAAACGAAATCACATCACCAATGTGCACTTGCTTGGCTAAATCTTTAGCGGGCAAGCCACAATCCACCAACAGCTCACTTACTGGCGTTGCGCCTTCGCGGTTGGCTTTGGGTAAAAGAAAGCTGGCCGGGGCCACTACCGTGGCCGGCAAATCGCGGCGGCCATGCACCGTTACCGGTTGGCCCGGCATCACCCGCGCATCAATGCCGCCCACCGAAACCACGCGCAGAAACTCTTTCTCAACGTTGGTCACCATCAAGCCAATGGCATCCATGTGCGCGGCCAACATCAGTTTGGGGCGTTGGCCCTTGCCGTGGCCGCGTTTGGTGGCCCACAGTGAGCCAAGATTATCCGTATGCAGTTCACTCGCCAGCGGCTTCCACGCTTTGGCAATGGCCGCGCGCACGCGGTCTTCATAACCAGAGATGCCGGGAACCGCGCACAGTGTTTTGAGATGCGTGAGTAAATCCATATTATGGTGTGATAACGGTGGTCGCCGTCAAAGTGGGTGTATCAGTGGGCGGCGCTACGGTGAACGTCGCCGTAGGGGTGCCGGTTTCGGTCGCAGTGGGCGGCAGGCTGGTGTTGGTCGGCGTGCCAGTGGTTGTGCCTGTTGCCGTTACGGTGGGGGTTAGCGTCCCCGTCGCCGTCAGCGTAGCCGTGGGCGTCCAAGTGAAAGTGGCGGTGGGCGTGTTAGTGGGCGTGTTGGTGGGCGTGCGCGTAGGCGGCACAAATTGGGTGGGCGTGCCTTGCAACGTGCCAGTCGGTGCTCCGGGCGTATTGCTTGGCAGAGTTTGTGTGGTGGGCGCTATAGTTGCAGAAGGAATAAGAATGGGCGTTAGGATGGATGTGGCCACCGGGTTGGTGGGCGGCAAAGTGGCCGTCACGCGCACCGGCGGGTTGCCACTCCCCGGGCTTAAAGCCAAGGCCAAAAAGCCAATGCAGTAAAACGGCAACGTAAACAGGATGATGAAAATAGCGATGGTGTACGTGCGTTGCCGCGCGGGATCTAAGCCTTGCATGTTCATTCGGAAATTACCTTGCCCCCAGAATCAACTGTGGTTGGGCGCACACCGTCACCACATTGGGGTGCGCGGGATAATAGCAGAGAGTGAGGAAAGAGACAAAAACCGGCAAGGATAAGCCAGCCCCGTTGAAACACAGATAACTCGGAGTTAAGTGGAATACGTGGAAACCTCCGTGTTCGTCAGCCAAGTTCCGCGTATTTCGTGTTTTCGCCCTATTTCAAGTACGCATCAAAAAACGTAATCGTCCGCGTCATCGCCGTTACAAAAAAGCCAGACAGGTTGTGGTTATCGCCCTCGTAAGTGTAGAACTCCACCGGCTTGTTGGCGGCCAGCATTTCATCATACAAAGCTTGGGAGGCGGCCAACGGCACACTTTCATCCGCCGTGCCGTGGTGCAGTTGCACCGGGCCAGAAATATCTGCCAGATAGCTGTTGGAGGAGATGCCGTTCCAAAATTCCGGGTTTTCTTCAGGTGTGCCGAATTGCTCAACCCACGCCCCACGCCAGCCACGGGCAAACGGTGGCGTACCGGTAGGGGTGGGGCGGCTGTTGCCCCGCGCAAACAAATCAGGGTAAGAGGCCACCACGCCGGCCCAAATCACGCCTACTTTGATGTCTGGGTCAATCACCATAGAACGGAGTGTGAGATAGCCGCCCATGGAATGCCCCCACATGCCAATGCGTTGAGGGTCTGCCTCAGGGAATTGTTTGAGAGACGCTACCGCGTTGAGCACATCCGCGAGGTAGCCCGGGTTGCCGTAAGCGCCGGTAGCCTGCCCTTCAGATTGATCATGCCCGCGATAATCTGAACGGAAGATGATGTAGCCACTGCGCGCCAAATTATCCACGTAGGCAATGTAACGTTCAGTGGTGCGGTACACATCCGGTGGAATGAAGCCGTGGTTGAACACAATTACCGGCCAGCCCGTAGCGGGGCGCTCACCGTTGGGAATCGTCAACAGCGCATAAATCTTCAACCCTTCCGATTGATAAGAAGCATAAAAGCGGCGGTAATTAATGCCCGGTTCCAACTCTTCTTCCAAAACAATATCACTGCCTAAATATTCCACTTGGCGTTGCGCTTCAATCATCATTGGGTGAAGCGTGGGCGTGGGGGTGAAGGTGGCGGTAGGGGAGGGCGTAACCGTGGGCGTGTGGCTGGGCGTGAGTGTGGCGGTAACACTCGGCGTGGCGGAGGGCAGGGCGGCTACCAAAGTGGGCGTTGGCACCACAGGCGGCGTAACTTGCGCACACGCCGTTAGGCCTAGAGCGGCCAGCGCCATCAGCCAAAGTTTAGGGAGAAGTTTCATCAGTCAGCCTCCGCCGTCTTATCAGTTTCACCACCGAGCACATAGGGAGTATCTCGGTGATGAATTTTTCAACATGAGCCTATTGAAAAAACAAACAAGGCACACCATGGGCGTGCCTTGCAGAGTGTAACGGTTGCAGATTAAAGGCAGAGGAGTTTAGCGAATGGAGTTGGCGATTTGCGGGCCGAGCAACGCGATGAGGGCAATCACGCTACACCCGCACAACGCCAACACACCACAGCCAATACCCACCGGCAGTGCCCACTTGGGCAGGCCGCCACCGCTCCCGCTAGCCTCGGGCGCGGGCGGTGTGGAGGCCGGAATGCTAAAGGCAGGCGTGCTTGGGGGCGTGGGCGGCGCGGCTTGGTGCACTGGCTCGTTCACGGGCAATTCGGGCAAGCTAAAGTTGCTGGCCAACATGGTGGCATCAGCATCACCCACCAGCTTGTATTCCACTTCCACCGTATCACCCATGCCAATCACATCACCGGGCCGCAAAAGCACCGCGCCCGTTAGCCGCTGGCCATTGATGAAGGTGCCGTTGGTGCTGTTCAGGTCTTCAATCTGATAGCCTGTGGCCTGCTCAACAAACTTGATGTGCTGACGCGAAACCTCAGCGTCATTAATCACCAAGTCATTCTTCACATCGCGGCCTAAGGTCATTTCGGCGCGTGCCAGTTCATATACTTTGCCCGGCATCGGCCCTTTGCGCATCGTCAATTGAAAACGGCGGTCCGCCATACACGTAACTCCTTCAAGCTGTGGGTGGTTAGTTTGGGCGGAGGAGCCGCCCACCCCAATTATCGCTTACGTACGCGAAGTCGCAAGCCCTTCACTGCTAACACTTCAACCTTATCCCCTACCGTCAGGGAGCCGGATTCTGGCTCCACCGTCCATAGCTCACTGCCCACCTGCGCTGATTCGCCGGTGCGCATTTCTCCGGTTTGGCCAATGAGCACTTGTGCGCCGGTGATGACGGGCCTGCGTAATGAGCGCAAAGCGAACACCAGCACCACCAGCGAGAGCGCGGCGATGAGGACAGACGTAATCACCACCAGCGGTACGCTCACTTGGTAAAACGCTGGCGCGGCGGAATTGAACAAGACGAGCGCACCAATAATTAGCGCCACTGCGCCTGCTAAAGTGAGTGCACCAAACGTGGTGGGCGTAGCAATTTCGGCCACAAACAAGCCAAAGGCTAGCACAATAAAAATCAAGCCGAACCAGTTCACGGGCAGGGTGCCAATGCCGTAAAACGCCAAGAGCAAACAGCCCACGCCCACCAAGCCCGTCACCCAGCCGCCCGGCGTGCGCAATTCAATGATGATGAGCAAATTACCCAGTGAAAGCAGAAGGAAAACGATGTTAGGGTCAGTGAGCAAATCTAGCACTTGTTCAATGAACGTCATCGGCAATTCATCAACCAGTAAACCACTTGTCAGCAGAGTGCGTGGTACACCGTGCACCAATACTACGCGCTCATCTAATTGGCGCACCAAATCGGGCAAATCACTGGCAATGATATCAATCAACCCGGCCGCTTGCGCTTCATTCGCAGTAACCGCCCGCGCTTTATCAATCGTTTCTTCGGCTAGTTTCACTGCCGCTGGGCCACGCCGCTCGGCCAGCGTGCGGGCCAACGCCATAGTGGCCTGCTTAATTTTGGCTTCTAGCGTTTCATCTAAATCTTCGCCTTCGCCGCCCACGGGGCTGGCCGCGCCAATGGCCGTTTCCGGCGCCATGGCGGCCACATGCCCGGCCAGCGTAATCAAAGTTCCGGCACTGCCCGCAATAGCGCCGCGCGGCGCCACGTACACCACTACTGGTACCGCACTATTGCGGATGACGCTCACGATTTTCTCCATCAAATCAATGGAGCCGCCCGGCGTATTAAGTTTCAGCACAATCAGCGGAGCGTTAGAGTTTTCGGCCTGCGTCACCACACGCTCCAAATACGTGAGCATGGCGGGCGTGAGCGGCCCTTCTAAAGACATGAGCACGGCGTGCGGGCTGGAAGTTTGCGCCCGCACGGCCAGCGGCCACAATAATGCCCCAATGATTAACCACACCCGAACCAGTGTGAATACCTTTATTTGCTTCATATTGGCCTCTTTATGATTATACTCCCCTTAACTCTACGCAGAGCGGCGTAAAGAGTTTTGCTCCTGAACCTTTCAGCGTTCTATGCCCACTCCGTTCAACCATTTACGCATTGCGGCAGATTTGCTAACCGCGCCCAACTTGCCCACCGAAGTGCGGGCGCTATTGCAAGCCGAACGGCCTGCCTTTCTGCTGGGCAACATTGCTCCCGATGTGCAATCAATAACGGGCGAACTGCGTGAGGCCACGCACTTCTTCCCCGTGCCCATTGGTAACGCGCCAACGGCGGCGAGTTGTTTGTTCACGGCCTATCCCGTGCTAGCCGCCCCCCACACACTGCCCGCCGCGCACGCCGCTTTCATCAGCGGCTATCTCGCGCATTTGGAATTTGATCAGCAATGGGTGCGTGCCATCTTTGAGCCGGTGTTTGGGCCAGACCAACCGTGGGGCACATTTCCCGAACGGCTGTATCTGCACAACGCCCTGCGTTCTTTTTGGGATTTTGGGGATTTGGCCCTTTTGCCAGATGAAACGGCCTCCGCCCTCAGCGCGGCGCGGCCTGCGGCGTGGCTTCCGTTTGTGGCGGATGAAAATTTGGTGCGTTGGCGGGATTTAATTGCCAACCAACTGCACACCGGCACGGGCGCGGAGGAAACCTTGCGCGTGTTTGCGGCCCGCATGCAAACCGATGCGGCCAGCTTCGGCGCGCTGGTTCATTCGCCAGATGCCATGGCGGAGCGGGTGTTCTCGCGCGTAGCGTGGGCCGATGTGGAAACGTACCGCGTGCAGGCGCTAGCCGCCAGTGAGAATTTGCTCACAACCTATTGGTCTGGCAATTTGCAAATTAACGTTTTAGGTTTATAGTTTGAAACATGCGTGTGATTGATACTGTTCCAGCGGGACTCACTGATTTTCTCCGCACTGGGCGGGATAAAACCAACGAAGATGCCGTCATCAAACAATTCGAGCGGCAGTTAGATGACCGCTTTGTGCTTCTCCGCAACCTCACCTTGCCCGATTCAGAAGAAAAGCTGGGTTTGGTGCTGGTGGGGCCAACCGGCGCGTGGCATTTAGAGCTCTTGCACCTCGCCAGCCTATCCAAAAGCGGGCCAACGTGGATGCACTGGGATCATGACCAACAGAGTATTCAAGTTGTGCAATTTAATGATATTGCCAACACTGCCCGGAGCCGTTTGGCGGAACTCCGCGCCTTCCTCGCGGCGGATGGCATTCCGGCCTATCAGCTCACGTTTGTGCCATTGCTGAAAATTCCGCGTGATTTTCAAGTGCCGGGCGTGGAGCGGATGTTCTTTTTGGAAGATATTGAAAAGTTTGCCAAGCAAGAACTGAAACCAGACGGCAACACCAAAATTAATGTAAATGATGCGGTGAGTTTGTTCACTGGTAAATCAGAACGTTCGGCCGTGATTGGTGCCCCCATCCCGCATTCGAGCAGTTCAGCTTCGGGCACATGGCTTAAGCGCACATTTCCTCAATATGGCAACCTCACCGGCCAGCAATTGGTGTTAGTGGCTGGCTTTGCCCTCCTCAACCTGTGTTTGTGTGGGGTGCTGATGTGGGCGTTATTCCTCCGTTAGCGTTTTCCATTCCGTTATAATGCCTCCTGTTTTCAGGAGCTAAAGCGTGCGTGTTCTCATTACCGGCAAGAGCGGGCAACTCGCCCGCGCCCTATTTGCCCACTTACCCCAAGCCATTGGCGTAGGCCGGCCAGAAGTAGATTTAGCGCGGCTTGAATCGGTGCAGGCGGCGGTGGAAGCCGCGCGGCCTGAACTGATCATTCACTGCGCGGCGATGACGGACGTGGACGGCGCGGCGCGTGACCCGCACGCGGCGTATGTGGCCAACGGCCTCGGCACGCAAAATGTGGCGCTGGCCGCAGAACATGTGGGCGCGGCGCTGGCCTACATCAGCACCAATGAAGTGTTTGATGGGGCAAAAACCACACCCTACACCGAATTTGATACGCCCAACCCGATTAATCCTTACGGCTGGAGCAAACGGGCTGGGGAGTGGTTTGTGCAGAATTTGAGCCGCCAGTTTTTCATTATTCGCACCTCGTGGGTCACTGGGCACGGGGGCCGCAACTTTGTGCATCGCATTCAACAATTGGCGGATGAGCGCGGCGCGTTAAAAGTGGTAGCCAATGAAGTGGCCTGCCCCACCTTTACCGAAGATTTAGCGAACGCAGTGGTGAAGCTGGTGAATACGCGGCAGTACGGCCTGTATCACTGCACCAACAGCGGCTATTGCTCACGCTTTGAGTACGCCAAGAAAATTTTGGAATTAAGTGGCCGCGCGCACATTCCGGTTGAGCCCATTACACTGGCCGATTTTCCGCGCCCCTCCACGCCGCCACCATTTACGCCGCTGGCCAACTTCGCCGCCGCCGCACTCGGCATCACCCTCCCACCGTGGGAACTGGCTTTAGAAGAGTTTCTTCGTCACCCTTGATTTCCTTCGTTTCCCTTTTAGGAAAGTAGGGAAACAAGGGAACTGCCTTTATGTTATTTAGCCTCATCATCCCCAACTGGAACGGGGCCAAGCATTTGCCCACCTGCTTGGAAGCTTTGCGTGCGCAAACCGTGCGTGATCTTGAAGTGATAGTAGTTGATAATGCCTCACAGGATGATTCACTGGCCGTGCTGGCCCATTACCCCGAAGTGCATGTCATTCGGCTGGAACGCAACTATGGGTTTACGGGCGCGTGCAACGCCGGCCTGCGTCACGGGCGGGGGGAGTATCTCGTCTTACTCAACAATGATACGCAGGCCGACCCGCACTGGTTGGAGGAAGTAGCCGCCGCGTTTGCGCGTCATCCGCAAGCCGGCCTTATTGCCTCGCGCATGTTGCTGTTTGATAAGCGCAACATTTTTCACACGGCAGGCGATGTGTTTTACACCAACGGCACGCCCGGCAACCGTGGCGTGTGGCAAGAAGATACCGGCCAGTTTGCCGAAGGGCCAGTGTTCAGCGCCAACGGCGGCAGTGCCGCTTACCGCCGCTCCATGTTAGAAAAAATTGGCTTGTTGGATGATGACTTTTACTATTCCTGTGAAGATGTGGATTTGGCGTGGCGCGCACAGTTAGCGGGTTGGCAGTGTGTGTATGTGCCGCGCGCCGTCGTGTATCATAAGCTCTCGGCCAGCGGCGCGGGCGTTACGGCCAGCTTTCATGATGGCCGCAATTTCATTTATTTGTTGGCCAAAGATGTGCCGGGCTATGTGTGGCGCAAGCATTGGGCCAAAATTCTTAGCGCTCAGCTCAAAATTACTTGGGAAGCGCTAAAAGCTTGGCGCGGTGAAGCCGCCCGCGCGCGCTTACGCGGCCAATGGGCCGGTTTGCTAAACTTACCCAAAATGCTCACCAAGCGCCGTGCCGTGCAAGCCAGCCAAGTTGTTTCGGATGAATATATTGAATCTATTCTGACAAAATGACCAGCTGACAAGGTGTAGTTTCTCACCTTGTTAGCTGGTCACCTTGTCACTTGCGAAGCCTTGTCAATTTTCTTCTCTCTCATTTTCCCCGCTCACAATGAAGAGCACCGCCTGCCTCCCTCCCTCGCGGCGGCCAACGCCTTCCTCGCCAAACAATCGTTTGAGAGCGAAATTATTGTAGTGGAAAACGGGAGCCAAGATTTAACGGCGGTGGTGGCGGAAGCGTTTGCGGCGGAACATCCGCGTGTGCGCGTCATCCGTGAGCGCGGGCGGGGCAAAGGCTTAGCCGTGCGGCGCGGCATGTTAGAAGCGCGCGGCCAATTTCGCTTCTTTGCGGATGTTGACCTTTCCATGCCGATTGAAGAAGTGCTGAAGTTTCTGCCGCCGCAATTGAGTGATTATGGAGTAGCCATTGGCTCACGCGAGGCCCCCGGCGCGCGGCGCTTCAATGAACCCACCTACCGCCACTTTCAAGGCCGCGTGTTTAGCAACTTGGTGAAGTGGTTTGCCCTGCCCGGCTTTGAAGATACGCAGTGTGGCTTTAAGTGCTTCACCGCCGCCGCCGCCGAAGATTTGTTCCGCGCGCAGGTATTTGATGGCATGAGCTTTGATGTGGAAGTGCTGTTTATTGCACGGCAACGCGGCTACAAGATTGTGGAAGTGCCGGTGGATTGGTATTACCGCTCAGAAAGCCGCGTAGACCCACTCCGTGAACCCATCCGCATGTTGCGCGATATCTTCACCATCCGGCGCAACTGGGCGGCAGGGAAATACGTGAAACGGGATGCATAAAACAGCTTGCCCTGAGCTTGCCGAAGGGTATAGCGTGTTGCGTATTCCGTATAAGTTCACATTTCACGTTTTACGCAATATGAAATACGCAACATAGCCTGATGCCTGACCTTCACCTTGAACGCGCTTTATTGAAACAAGGCCACCGCCTGATTGCCGGTGTGGATGAAGCCGGGCGGGGCGCGTGGGCTGGGCCGGTAATTGCGGCGGCAGTGATTCTGCCGTTGGATAAGCCGAACGTGCTGAAAGAGTTGGCGGCGGCGGGGGTAAATGATTCAAAACAACTCACGGCCAAGCGGCGTGAGCGGCTCTATCACCTCATCCGTGAAAAAGCGCTGGCGTACGGCATGGGCGGCGTGAGTGCGCGCTTTATTGATAAAGATGGCATCCTCAAAGCCACGCGCAAGGCTATGCAACGCGCCGTGAGCATTTTGCCCACCCAGCCCGAAGCACTGTTGATTGATGCGGTGGATTTATCCTCGCTGGTGCCCTTGCCCCAAAAATTCATGCCCTACGGTGATTCACTTTCACTCAGCATCGCCGCCGCATCTATTTTGGCCAAAGTGAGCCGCGATATTTTTATGGCGCAATTGGATGACCTGTACCCCGGCTACCAATTTGCGCGGCACAAAGGCTACGGCACGCGCCTGCACCGTGAACTGCTGGAACAGGCTGGCCCTTGCATCATGCACCGTCATAGCTTTAAGCCGGTGGCGAACTTGGTGGGGAAAACTTCGCATGAAATATGACCCGCTGATTCATCATCGGCGTTCAATTCGTCTGAAGAATTATGATTACAGGCAAGCAGGTGCTTATTTTGTAACATTCTGTGTGCAAAACCGCGAACATTTACTGGGCGAAATAATTGAGGGCGAAATGCACTTGAGCGATTACGGAAGAATTGTGACCGAAACTTGGCTGTGGCTGGCTGAAAATTATTCATGGATTGTATTGGATGTGAGCGTGGTAATGCCCAACCACTTCCACGGGATTCTGGTGATAAATGATGAGGGCCGTAGGGGCGGTTCGCCTGCGCCATCGCCGCAGGCACAGGCGCGAACCGCCCCTACCTCAAACCACAAACCCCTTGGTCGCCTCGTCGGTGCCTTCAAAACCGTCTCAACCAAACACATCAATCAATTGCGTGGCACGCCGGGCGCAACGTTTTGGCAACGTAACTATTATGAACATGTTATTCGCAATGAAGCCGATTTGAAGCGTATCCGTGAGTACATTGTATTGAACCCGGCGCGTTGGAACAATGATTTATACAATCCCAACGCCACCGGCCCAAACCCGCGCACATCGTAGGGGCGGTTCGCGAACCGCCCCTACATGAACGAATGGCAAAGTTTGTTTCGTATAATTACCTCGGCTTGCATATTTAGCATCTAAAGATTCCTCGTGTAATTCGTGTCAAAACTCGCCCTCATCCATGATTGGCTAAACCAAATGGGCGGTGCGGAAGATGTGCTGGAAGCGTTGGTGGGCATGTTCCCCGCCGCGCCCATTTACACCAGCCTCTACGCGCCGGAACTCATGCCGCCCGCTTACCGCCAGTGGCCTATTCGCGTTTCCTTCATGAACCGCTTGCCCGGCATTCACCGCCACCATCAGCCGTACTTGCCGTTTTATCCAATTGCGTTTGAGCGTTTTGATTTTTCTGGTTACGATGTTTTGCTCTCCAACAAAAGCGGCTTTTGCCACGGCGTGCACCCGCCCGCTGGCGCCACGCATGTGTGTTATTGCCTCACGCCCACGCGCTACGTGTGGAACTTTGAAGATTACGCGGGCCGCGAAGGTTTAGGCCGCGCGGCGCGGTTGGCGCTGTGGCCGCTCCTTGCGTGGTTGCGCGAGTGGGACAAGGCCGCCGCCAGCCGCGTGCATCACTTCATCGCCATCTCCTCCGCGGTGCAAAAAAGAATCAAACAGGTTTATGGCCGCGAGTCTGCCATCATTTACCCGCCTGTGAACGTGGAACGTTTTACGCCGCGCGCCGAGGTGGGCGATTACTTTTTGAGTTTGGGCCGCCTTATCCCTTACAAGCGCGTGGATTTAGCCGTGCAAGCGTGCACCGCACTGAACGTGCCGCTGTGGGTGGCGGGCGCGGGCCGTGATAGAGAACGTTTAGAGCGGCTGGCTGGGCCAGCGGTGAAATTTTTGGGCCGCGTGCCAGATGCGGATGTGCCAGAATTAATGGCGCGCGCGCGCGGCTTCATCTTTCCCGGTTTAGAAGATTTTGGGATTGCGCCTGTGCAAGCTTTAGCCGCCGGGCGACCCGTGATTGCGTTTGCAGGCGGCGGTGCGCTGGATACCGTGCAAGATGGGCACAACGGTGTGCTTTTTCATGAACAATCTGTAGAAGCCCTGCAAGCCGCACTCACCCGTTTTGCGGATTTGAAATTCGATTCCGCCACCGTCCGCCACTCCGCTGAGCGCTTCGCCACACGGCACTTCATCCAACAGCTGAATTCATTTTTATACTCTATGGAACGCAGATGAACGCTGATGGGCGCTGATAACGCTTGAAAAATCTGCGAGAACCTGCGTCATCAGCATTCAAAAAACCTATTCCAAATAACCAGAGTCTATGCCTACTTCACGCCTCCCCGGTTTCTACCAAAAATCGCTCACTGAGCGTGCGGATTTAATTGCCGCCCAAACTGCCCTCACGCCCGCAGAACGTGCCGCGCTAGATGGTTCCGGCGGCCTCACGCCCCAGCAAGCCGAGCACATGATTGAAAACGTCATTGGTACTTTTGCCCTGCCGCTGGGCATTGCGGCTAACTTTGTGGTGAACGGGCGCGAAGTTTTAGTGCCCATGGTGATTGAAGAACCCTCCGTAGTGGCTAGCGCTTCGTTCATGGCCAAGCTGGCCCGCGCGGGCGGCGGCTTCACGGCCACCAGCACCGCACCAGAAATGATTGGGCAGATGCAGTTGTTAGATGTTAGGGATTGGGGATTGGCTAAAGAACAAATTGCGGTGAACAAACAACGGCTTCTAGATTTAGCCAATCAAGCCAATCCGTCCATCGTCAAACGGGGCGGCGGCGCGCGTGAGATTGAAGTGCGCGAGATTCTAGAATCGCCCATTGGCCCGTTTTTAGTTTTGCACTTAATTTATGATGCGCGCGATGCGATGGGCGCGAACGCCATCAACACCGTGTGTGAAGCGCTGGCACCCACCATTGAGCAACTTACCGGCGGGCGCGTGCATCTGCGCATCCTCAGCAACCTCACCGATAGGCGCATGGCAACGGCGCGGTGCGTCATCCCTTTGGCAGAGTTGGCCTTCAATAACTTTTCTGGTGAAAATGTGCGTGATGGAATTTTAGAAGCCTACGCGTTTGCGGCGGCTGACCCGTACCGCGCCGCCACGCACAACAAAGGCATTATGAACGGCATTGACCCGGTGGTGATTGCCACCGGTAATGATTGGCGCGCCATTGAAGCGGGCGCTCATGCCTCCGCCGCGCGCGCTGGCCGGTACACCTCGCTTAGCGTGTGGGAGAAAGATGTGGCCGGTAACTTAATGGGCACGCTGGAGATGCCGCTGGCGGTGGGCATTGTGGGTGGGGCCACCAAAGTTCACCCCAGCGCCCAAGCGGCGCTCAAAGTGCTGGGTGTGCAATCTGCGCGGGAGCTGGCAGAAATTATTGTGTGCGTGGGGCTAGCGCAGAACTTAGGTGCGTTGCGCGCCCTCGCCACGGAAGGCATTCAGCGGGGGCACATGGGTTTGCACGCCCGTCAAATGGCCGTGGCCGCTGGTGCCACCGGCGCACAAGTAGAAATCATCGCCGCCCAACTCGCCACCGAAGGCCAAATCCGCGTGGAGCGCGCGAAGGAAATTTTGACTAAACTGAATCAGGCTTAACGAGCGGGCGCGTGCGTTTGGATGAACTCCAAAATTTTCTTCTGCAACTCTGGCCCGCTGGCGGTTTGGAATAAATCGGTGCCGTGCGCGGTGCCGGGATAAAGGGCTAGCTCTTTTGGCTCAACGGCCAGTTCATACATCGTCTGCAACGCTTCGGGCTTCACCGTTTTATCATTCTCACTGGTGATGAAGAGCTTGGGGGCAGTGATAGCCCGCAACTCGTCTTCTACTTCAACCACCACGCCCACCACGGAAGCATCCAGTGGCGCGGCGAGGATGATGGCGGCGCTGGCTTGCGCGTTGGCCGCCGTTTTGGCCGTAGCCATGCCGCCCATGCTGGCCCCCACTAGCACCACTTGCTCCGCGCCTTGGGCGCGCACAAAATCAGCGGCGGCTTGCAAATCTTCGCCCACATGCTTTACCAAGCTCTCTTGAATTTTGCCGTTCACCCAGTAACGGAACTCGTACGTCAGTGTGAGATAGCCTTCATCCGCCACGGCCTGTGCCACTTTGGCCCAAGAGTCTTCATGCTTATCACCCATGTTGGAAAAGATGACGGCCACGGTGCCGTTGCCGTACAACGTGCCGCTCAACGTTGCGCCATCGGTGGCAGTGAACGTGACGGCGTGCGGCCCACTGGGCGCTTGAGTGGCCGTTGGCTGGGATGTGGCAGTAGGCGGCGCGGCAGTAGCCGTTGGCGGCTCATCGGTGGCGGTTGGCCGAAGCGTGCTGACCGGCGCACACGCCGCTAGGCTGAGGAGTAGGCCGAGAATTAAGTTTAGGGATTTGGGGTTCATCATGTGGAGTTAAGACTTCGGAAGTGCGCGCATCCAGCGCCGATACATTTCAAGTTTCAATTGCGCACTTCTGAAGTCTGGTGAGTTTTCACTTCTGCAAAATGGGGAGGCCGGCCGCTTCCCACGCCCACATCCCGCCGGAAAGTTCCCACACATTGGTGTAACCAGCCGCCACCAACTCTTTGGCCGCGCTGGTGCTCATGCCGCCGCTCATGCAATACACCACAATGGGCGCATCTTTATCTGCGGGTAATTGCTCTAAGTTCTGCGTAATGGTGTTGTACGGGATGAAGGCATCCGTCTGCTCCAACTCGCCTTCATAGGGAACGTGGGTGTTGATGAAGATGAAATCCTTTTGCGCTAGTTGCGCCTGTAACTCTTGCGGTGAGAGCCGGAAATAAGTGCCGCCCGGCACGGCTACGCCAGTAGCCGCGGAAGTGATGGCTTGTGTGGGCAGTGCGGCTGGTGTGCCGGGCGCGGCCGCGCAGGCGGTGAGAAGCAGACTTAGAAAGATGAGGTGAAAATGTTTCATAATTGGACTTCATTGAGACTAGCTTAAGACCTGTCAGGTGACACGCATCAAACCCTGAAAACTATGGCCGTTTCTCGTGCCACCTGACAGGTCTGGCATTATTTCCGATAGCGTTAATTCATTGTGCTTGGTTCAATAGTTAATCATTTCTCAATACGCGCAAAATCTGAAATGTCTCGCGGGCGACTAAAACTTCTAAACGCTCGCGGGTGGTTAGGCTCTCCCAACCCAGCCACAACGCGGCGGCGCCTTCAGCTTCTGCGGCGCGTTCCGGCAGATAGCGTAGGCGTGGGTGGCGCTTCCAAAACTGTTGGCCGAGCGGCGAAGCCATGACACGGTTGCTAACGGCGATGGTGTTTACGCCGCCGCAGGCCGTGCATGAGCAATCCCAGAAAGTGCCCGTCAGCGCTGTTTGGCGCGCACGCGGCTGAATGGCCCGCCCGCAAAACGCGCACATAGGTGGCGCTTGAGAAAATTGCGCCTCAGACCAGCCGTAAAGCTGAGTGAGCGCGGCGCGGATACTCCGGGTTTTGTTCAGCACTTGCGGCAAACCACGCGTGTGGCGAAAGGTGATGCCACGCGCCGCATAACATTCCGGGCATCGCAGGAGCAAATCTCCAGCTTGAGCGTTTAAGCGGCCTTCTAAGCGCCGTTGCCCACAGACCGGGCACCACAACCGCGTGGTTTGCAGTTGCGGGCTAGGCCGCAAGCCCAACTCACGCACTTCCGGTTGCAATTCAGTATTGAACAGGCGGCGTAACGCCAACTTGCCGCGATGCAGGCGCACGGCTACATTGCCCTCGCTCACGCCCAGCCGCCCAGCAATTTCTTCTAAGGGTGATTCAAACACGTAACGGGCCACCAGCACCTCACGCGTGGCTTCTGGCAACAGGGCTAACGCGCGGTCTAGCAAAAAGGCCAGCTCACTGCGTTCCAAATCTATTTCTAAATCAAACGCCTCAGCGGGGCCTTCACTTTCCGCTTCGGCTTCGGGGTGAACATGGGCGAGCTCACGCCCGTTGCGCCGCCGCCAGCGCCAGCAGACGTTGCGGGCTATGGCCGCTAACCATGCTTGGTAGCCGCTAGCATCATACAGTTTGTGCGCGTTGCGCCACGCCTCCAGCAAAGTTTCCTGCGCCAAGTCTTCGGCCACACGCGGCTCGCCCGCAAAGTGCGCACACAAACGCACCAGCCGCGCGCGGTCAAATTCGGGTAAAGGCTGAGGGGGAAGTAACGGCATAGGTTAAGTGTATATCGCACAAAAAGGGTCAAATATTACATGAGCCGAGTGTGAGAAAATAAACGGCATTATTTTGCCTATGTCTTTATGGTCTAACCTGCGCACTGGTTTGCGCCAACTAGAAATTCGCTTAATTGGGGAACTGCCGCCGGCGGTGCGTTACAACCAATACGCGGATTTGTACGGCGCGTTCTTCTTCGGCGTGTTTATCACCGGCTTAAATTTAATGCCGGTGGTTCTGCGCAAACTGGGCACACCTGAAATATGGCTGGCCTTTTACTCCGCGCAACCGTTTATTGGCTTTTTGTTTACGCCACTTAGCGTGATGTTGATGCCGCGCCAGCGCGGATTGCGCCGCTATGCCGTGGTGTTCTGGGTTATTGCGCGCGGCTCATTCTTGCTCATTGCCTTCATCAACCAGTGGCCGTGGTTACTGGCACTCACCTTTTTCTTCTGGATTGCGGAAACGTTCCCCATGCCGGTGTACACCCGGCTGATGCAGGGCATTTTTCCGGCTAATGCGCGTGGGCGGGTGATGGCCACCAGCCGCGTGGGCATGACGATTATCACGTTAGCCTGCATGCCGCTGGCCGGTTACGTGCTAGACCGTTACGGCCAACAAGCGTGGTATCCCGTTACGGCGGTGGGGGCCCTCATCTCTTTAGTGCTGTTCACGCGTCTGCGATACGCAGAAGATTCCATCCCGCCCAGTGCGCCGGCCTCTACCCAAAGCTTTGCTGAAATTTTCCGCACTGACCGGCGCTTTCAGTTATATCTCGTCGGCTTGGTGTTTTTTGGTGTGGGCTTTCTTTCGGGCGGGGCATTGTACACGGTGGTGCAGGTAGATGCATTGAAACTTTCATATTCGGATATTGCCGCGCTCACCACTGTACAAACAGTTTTTGGCCTCATCAGCTACAGTATTTTGGGCCGCCAAATAGACCGTTTGGGCGGCGTGCAGACGTTACGCTGGGTATTTATGGCTGGTGCGATAGTGCCGTTGAGTTACATTTTTGCTACCAACAGTTGGTGGTTAGCGCCCGCGTTTGCGGCGGTGGGCATTGTGAACGCCGGCATGGATGTGGGCACGCTCAACACCGTGATGCAACTTTCCAAAGATGAGCGGCTGGGCGAGTATTCCGGCTTGCAAACTCTGGTGTTGGGTTTGCGCGGCTTGGTAGCGCCGTTCCTCGGCGTGTGGCTGGCGCAGGCCGGTTTGCCGTACGCGGCTATTTTTGCGGGCGCGGCTGTCTTTATGCTTGTAGGCGCAGTTTTGCTGTGGCGGGTGAAGACGGAGAAATAAGAAAACCGTCAACGAATGGGGAACGAATAACCGAATGCCGCGCGGCGGCATGACCGGTCAGCCCTTCGCGGGCTTCTAAAATTACCAAACTCGCAAATCTAAATAGCCCGCGAAGGGCTTAAATCAACGGCATCTTGCTCGGCGTGCCTGGGCGGCGGGGGTAAGCGCGTGGCGTGGCGGCCACTTTCTTTAACACCACCAAATAGCGTGTTTCAGCAATGCCGGGCAGTTCCACATCCACAATCTGCTCTAATTCACCGCCGAGTTTTTTTAGCGCGCCGCTCGCGTTCAACGTTTCCGCGCGTGCGTCTTTGCTCTTCTGCGCCAACGCATGGCCGCCCAACTTCACCAGCGGCAGTAAATACTCCGCCAGCACTGGCATCTCGGCCACGGCGCGGGCCACCGCCCAATCATAGCGTTCACGGTGTTCCGGCCGTTGGCCAGCTTCCTCCGCACGGGCGTTCACCACGGTTACGTCTTTTAGCTTCAACGTTTCTACCATGTGCTGGCAGAAGGCCGTTTTCTTGCCGGTGGCTTCTAGCAACGTGAGCTGAATGTGCGGGCAGATGATTTTGAGCGGCAGGCCGGGGAAGCCCGCACCCGTGCCCACATCCATCACACGTACCGGCTGAGTATTGGCCAAGAGCGGCATGGCGCGCAAAAGCGTGAGTGAATCCAAGAAGTGTTTAATTTGAATGTCATTTGGCTGAGTAATCGCCGTCAGGTTCACTTTCTCGTTCCACGCGCGCAATTCATCGCTCAAGGTTTGGAAGGCGCTCACTTGCGCGGGCGTGAGTTCCAAACCCAGCACCGCACGCGCACCGTTAATTAATGCATCCATTGCGCGCGATTATATCAGCGGCTTCCGTTACAATTGGGCTCATTGATTAGGACCGTCACTCTCCCAAAAAAGCTGGGCAGGCCGCGCAAGCGGGAGTCCATTTATCAGCGTGTGGATACCCGCTTTCGCGGATATGACTGCATTATCATTCCAAGCATAAATTTATGACTCATCCTCTCATTGGCATCACCATTCACCCAGATAACGACGCTGACCGCCACAACCTTGACCGTTTGGTGGCGTTGATTGTGGACGGCGTGGAACGCGTAGGCGGCCTGCCCGTTCTGGTGCCACTCGGCTTGCCAGAAGCTACTTTGCGCGCGCTGTATGAGCGGCTGGATGGCGTTTTGCTCAGTGGCGGCGGAGATATACAGCCGGAGCGTTACGGCAGTGAAC
>JAEURM010000019.1 GCA_016789245.1 Anaerolineales bacterium | reverse complement strand
GGCCTAGCTTGCTGGGCCTACAACTGACTTTCTTCACCGCTAATTTGTTTGCGGGTTTAGCCTTCGCGGTGTTAGCGCCCATGCTATTGGCGCGCACCGGCAACAATGAAGCCATCTTTGGGGCGGTGCAATCCATTGGCGCGGTAGGCGGCATTATTGGCGGCGTGGTGATGAGCGCATGGGGTGGCTTTAGGCGGCGGGTACACGGCATCCTCGGGGGCTGGATTATCACCGGCATTGTGGGCATCCTATTTTTAGGCCTGAGCACCACTTTGCTCACATGGGGTATTTGTATTTTCATTGGCTCATTCTTGGGGCCAATTATGAACGGCTCCAGCCAAGCCATTTGGCAAAGCAAAGTGCCGCCCGATTTACAGGGCCGTGTGTTCTCGGCGCGCCGGCTCATTGCGTGGTTTGCCGGGCCGATTACGGCGCTAATTGCTGGCCCCCTGGCCGATTTTGTATTGGAGCCGCAGATGCGGTTAGCTTCTAGCCCATTGGCCACTTCTTTGGGTTGGCTAGTAGGCACTGGGCCGGGCGCGGGCATGGCTTTGATTTTTGTGATTTCTGGCGCTTTGGCTACCGTGGTGGGTGTGGCGGGTTATCTCAACCCGGTGGTGCGTAACGCGGAGGATTTGATTCCTGACCATGATGCCGCGCCCACTGTTCCGGCCGCCGCCGCCGCAGACTAACTGACGTTTGCCGGACAGTGGGTTATGACCCAGCCCGCGCCGCAACCTGCTTGGGCGTGAAACGTAAAACGTAATGTAACGGTGTGGCGTATTGCGTGTTTGGTATTCCGTTTGGTACGCTATACGCAACACGCAATACACATTACGAAATTCGTTTCATGGAGAATCACAATGTTCAAACTCTTAATTCGTCTCGCCATTAACGCGGTGGCGCTGTGGGTGGTGATTAATGGCATCCCCGGCGTATTCAACGGCGTGCCCGGCATCAGCGGCCCGCGTGAGTGGCAATCTATTTTGGCCCTCGCCTTCATCTTCGGCTTGGTCAACGCCATCATCCGGCCCATCATTACTTTGCTCACCTGCCCGCTCATCATCCTCACGTTGGGTTTGGGCACATTGTTGGTGAACACACTGATGTTTTACTTGGCCGGGCAAATTGGCACGGCCTTTGGTGTGGGCTTCACGGTAGATGGCTTCTGGCCAGCCTTCTTCGGCGCGCTGATTGTCTCTATCATCAGCATCGTCCTCAGCGTCTTCGTGCCCGATGATAATGAAGGCCGCCGCTGGCGCAAAAAGCAGAACAGTAACAGTTAGCTGAATTAAGGTGACAGTCACTGGCTAAAAACTTTCTCTTTATCAAGATAGTTTGCCAGTGACTGTTACCTATGTGAATAAACGCCGGACAGCTTTTGCAAAAGCTGTCCGGCGTTTATGAGTCGATGTAGTCCTTTTGGAAAACGCTACTGTGTAGGAATGCCCAGCGCCTGAATGAGGCGCGCCCAGTAATTCACTTGCGCGGCGGTAGTGGCGATGATGACGATTTCACGCTCAGTGAAGTTTTGCTTGAGTTGGGCAATAAAATCTGGATAAAATTTGAGCGGTGTTTGGGTGATGAGGCGCGCGTACTGCACCGCTAAACGCTCTCGCTCCGAGAAAGTGGTTACGGCTTCCAGCGGCGTGTGGCCGCGCAGGGCGGCTAATTCATCCGGCGTCAGTTGCTCGCCTTCCACCTCAGCGGAGTTCATGGCAATGCAAAACGGGCAGGCCACTGCAAAAGAGGTTTGAAGCCGCACCAATTGCAGTAACCGTGGATTGAGATCACGGCGGCCATCGGCAATGAGCGCTTCTAATACGCCGGAACTAAAGGCGGCGGGCGGATACCACAGCAGGAGCCGCGCGGGCAGAAGCGGCTGGCTGGCCACGCGCTCTGCCATCCACACTAGAAAGCGAAAGAGCCAGAACGGTTTGGCGGGCGGCGCAATAAAGGCCGTGGCTTCTTTCATTGGCAAACAGCGCAATCCGGCTGATGGACAACCGTTGCGCGGAGCTGAGGCTTTGACTCACTTTCCATCAAATCCCACCGGTTACAGCGGCCACCCCAGCGCGCCACGGGTTTGTTATCTACCGAAACTTGCACAATCTCACAGTGGTTGGAGCAATGGCGGCACTCAAAGGAAACGGTTTTGTAATGCAGGGCGCCCGCCGTAAAGCCCTTGAAGTGCGTGGCTTGGCCGGTGCGCTGAACGGCTTCACGTGCCAGCATGGCCGCGCCAATTGCGCCCATCACTTCATGGTGCGGCGGCACATGAATAGTGACGCCGAGCGCTTCTTCAAATGCGCGGAGCATGCCGTGATTAAAGGCCACGCCGCCCTGAAAGGCTACCGGGCCAAGCACTTCTTTGCCCAGCCCTACATTATTGAGATAGTTGCGCACCATAGCTTGGCACAGGCCGTACAAAATATCTTCCACGCGGTGGCCCATTTGCTGTTTGTGAATCATGTCTGATTCTGCAAACACGGTACAGCGGCCCGCAATGCGCACCGGGCTTTTGGAGCGCAAGGCCAGTTCACCCACGCTCTCAATTTTGATGTTCAGCCGCGCGGCTTGCTGATCTAAAAACGCACCCGTGCCCGCCGCGCACACTGTGTTCATACCAAAATCCACTGCCACACCATCCCGCAGGATGATGATTTTTGAATCTTGGCCGCCAATTTCCAAAATGGTTTGCACGCCCGGCACAAAGTGACTGGTGGCCACGGCGTGCGCGGTGATTTCGTTCTTAATTACATCCGCGCCCACCACTACACCGGCCAAGTAGCGGCCACTGCCGGTGGTGCCCACGCCCATAATTTGTACCGCGCCTTGTAAGCGGCCGTCTAGCTCGCGCAAGCCTTCCTGCACCACTTCTAGCGGTTTGCCGCGCGTGCGTAGATACAGCGATTGCTGAACAACGTCAGTTTCATCCAGCACCACCAGTTTGGTGGTGACTGAGCCAACATCTACTCCAAGATAGGTGCGCATAATGGCCTCCGTTTCTTTAGTGCTTGAGCGGGCGCTTTTGGCATTTGGCCGTGAGCGGGCAACGCGCACACACGCTGACGGCGTTGCTATTAAATATGGGCGGGCATTCCGGTTGGGCTTGTGCTTCGTGAACGTCTCGCCGCCGGAACAACAAATCCACAAACGCCTCCAGCCGCGTGCGCATTCCGGCGCGGCCCGTTTGTTCATCAAAGATGAAAGAGAGCATAGGGAAGTTGTACTCGCGGCTGATGCGGGGCAGAACATTCAGGGCCGTAATTTCCGGCAAACACGTAAATGGCAAAGTCTCAATCAAGCCGTCAAACTTTTTCTGCGCGTGAATCACCGCTTGCCCCACCGTCACCCAACCTTCGCCGGTAACGTCCCAGCGCAAGTAGTTGTTGGCGGCGCGCTGAATGTGCGGCTTGCGCGGAAAGCCCAGCGCTTCCAAAATCAACATGCCCAACGCCCAATCGCCCATCATCAACGTGCGATGCACTTCCGCGCCCAACTTGCCCAACTCGCGCTCCAAATCCAAATTGAAGAACGGCTCCAGCACGGCGTAATACTCGCCGGTAGTGGCGATGCGTACAGGCCGCCGTGTTGGGTCAAGCGGGATGGCGCTGATTTTCTGAAGCACATCGGCGCGCGTGCGTTTGAGCGTCTCTAAATCATGCGCGGCATCAATGCGTCGTTGCGCTTCATCCCACACTTTATCCACCCCGCCCTCGGTCATTTCACGCGGGCGCACAAATTGAACGCGTTGCTCCACCGCATCTAACACGGCCATTTTCTCCAGCGCCAGCCGGATGGCGCGGAGGATGCCGCCCCACGAAGCCTCCGGCGCGAACTGCCGCATAAACTTGGCCACGCCCATGATTTTGTCATCCAGCAAAGCGGTGGTGACGAAGTTGAAGCGATAGCCCGTGCCGCGCAAAACATCCAACATCAATTGCGTGTAGGCGCTGTTGCGGCACAGCTCCGGCCCATCCACATACACCAGCGTGTTTGCGCCTGCTTCCAATTGCTCTAGCAAGTTGCCCAAAAAATATTTGTACGGCGTGCAGATAAATTCCGGCGCGTGGCTGGCGCCCAAGGTTACGGTGCGTTGGCTCAGCGGCGGCCCTAACTCCACGCGCGCGCCAATGCCCTCAAACAACGCTTTGATGGGATACGTCACCGTGCCCATCACCGGAAAACCCACCACCGGCTTCAGCACTTCCCGCAGAACGGCGGGCGCGGAAACCTTTGTGGTGGCCTGCGTGGTTTTGTTTGGCGTGTGCTTCTGGCGGCCCAGCATATCCACAAAGGCCTCCAGCCGCGTAATCAGGCCAGCGGCACTGCCGTGCTCATCCAACACCAGCCCCATAAAAGAGCGGCCCTGAGCGTGTGCGCGCCGCGTCAGCGTTTCCACCATCACCGAATCTGGCCCGCAGGCAAAGGCCAGCACCGCAATTACGCCATCCACGTCCGGCGCGTGCAAAAAATAGCCCGCCGCGCCGGAGATCCAATTCTCGTAAAACCAGCGCACTTGGCCGGTAGTGTGCTGAATGCCGGTGCGTGCCGTTTCTGGCGCTAACATTTCACTGGTGAGCACGCGCACGCCCAAGCTCCGCAAGCGCGTAATTAAATTGTGGTTGATGTAATCATCATGCAAACAATACGGGTGGCCGGCCAAACCAATCGTCAGTTGCGCCGGTGGCAATTCTTCCAGCGCGGGCCATTCATCGGGATACAGCCGCGCCAAAGCTTCGGGGTAGGTGAGTTGTTCGGCCACCAAAAGTTTTTGGTAGGCTTCATCAGCCGCACAGGCCAACGCCCACGCATGTTCAATCTTGAGCGGGTTCCAAGTGAAGGTGCGGCCTAGCTTGCGGAAGGCGGCGGCGGGGGTGATGTGGCGGCGGTGAACGTCAATCTCAATATCCAACAGCGGCGGGCAATCCGGCACGGTGGATTTGATAATATCTGGCAGGCCTTGGAATTTGGCGCAGTGTAGGGCATCTTTCTCCACACTGCGGATAGCGGGCGTAAACACAGCATCCACGTGGCCGTTATCTCTCAGCCACGCCACATGCCCAGCGTACACTTTAATCGGCAGGCAAGTTACATCGGCCACCACTTTGGCCCCGGCAGAAACAATCTCGCGGTTGGTGGGCGGTGAAACCACGATGTTTACATCCAGCGCTTCAAAAAAAGTGCGCCAGAGCGGATAGTGTTGAAAAAAGGAGAGCGCGCGCGGTAAGCCAACGGTGGGCATAAAACCCTCCCAATCAATCAGTGGTTGGCTGATAAGAGTCGCGGCCGTAGGTTTTGGTGCGGGGGCGACGGATTATGCCGAATCTAAGTCCGAATTATGGCCTTTGGTAGTGCCAAAACTCATGAATTTAGTCAGTGTTTTCCGAGGCGAACAGTCAGAATAGGAGTCTTATGACTCGCTTGGCGCAGGTTTAGGGCGGATGCCCAGCACGCCGGTGAGGAAATAAATCACGCCGCCGTACAGGCCATCCAGCATATCTAACCCGTACCACGCCAGCGAGAGGAGCAAGCCTTGGTCATTGCTCAAGCCCACTTGCGCCAGCAGAAACACCACCACGCCCTCCCGCACGCCAAAGCCGCTGATGCTGAGCGGGATGAGCAAGGTGGCAGAAATGATGGGCAGGATGAGGGCCACCGCCCACAACGGCACTTCATAGCCCAACGCCTGCACCACCAGCCAGTTGCTCCACACAATGGAAAGATTGAAAATTAAGGAGATAAGGGCGGCCTTGCCCAAAGCGCGCCAGCCGCAGGCCGTAATTACATTATAGGTTTGGCCCAGCCACGTATCACCGGCTAAAGAAATAGCTTTGGGGAAGTGTGCCATGATGCGGCGCAGAAGTTTGCCCTCCAGCAGAAGCGCGGTGGCCGCTAGCACGCTAAAGGTGAGGCCGGCAATGAGAAACGTAAGCGGGCCGGGCAAGTATTGCGCTGAGAACGGAAGCGTGACGAGGGCCAAACAAAACAGCACGGCGAACCCGGCCAGCCGCTCCACTCAGATGGTGCCGGTGGCTTGCTGTTTGGTAGCGCCCGGGACAATTTCTAGCACGCGCACCACATCTCCGCCCAAGCCGGAGGGCAAGAAGGCATTGAAGAATGTGCCCACGTAGCACAAGTACAACGCGCGCCTAAAGGAAACTTTGGTGCCCACCGCTTTGAGCATGGTGTGCCAGCGCCATGCCCGCAGGCCCATGCCACAAGTAGAAATGATACTGCAGGCCGCGTACAGCCCTAAATCGGCTGAGCGGAGGGAACGCCACAAGGCCTGCAAATCTGCACTCGTGACGAGGAACCACAGTAGGCCAATGGTGATGGCGAGACGCGTGAAGTTGATGAGGCGTTGGCGCAATTGCGGGGCGAGCGGCATATGCTAGAGTCACTCCCGCGAAAGCGGGAGTCCATTGCTATGGAAGTGGATACCCGCTTGCGCGGGTATGACGTACCCAAAAAGATTGGCCATCATGCAAAGGGTGGTAAACACTATTTTTGCCGCAGGTTACCGGCGCTGGTGACGAGATAAAGCAGGCCGCCCACAATGCCGGCGAACAAATCTATAGAATAGTAAGCCAGTGAGAAGGCGGTGGCTTGGGTGCTCCCTACGCCCACTTGGGCAAACAATACTTGGTACATCGTCTCACGCACGCCGAGGCCGCTGATGGAGGGCAGTAACAACGAAGCGGTAGCGATGGGCACAAATACAAACAGCGCGACGATAGAGACATTGATTCGCAAAGCTTGGGTCAGGAGCACTGCCGCTGTGAGCAAAATTAAGTTGAAGAGCAGTGAGATGCCTAATGCCCGCCACAACCCCGCGCGCCCGCCGCGCAAAATTGAATCAAAAGTGCGGGCCAGCCAGCCCTCACCAGAAAGGGAGAGCGGCCCGGGCAAAAAACTGGTGAGGGTACGCAGGATTTTGCCTTCAAATAACAAAGCCGTGCCCACCAACAACGCTATACCCGCCAGCGCCACCGGCCAAATAACCCCCGATGGCAGGTATTGCGTGGAAAACGGCAGAGCGGCCAGCGCCAACACAAACAGCATCACAAAGCCAGTCAGCCGGTCAACAATGGTGGTGCCTGTTACTACGGCCCGGTCAGCGTGGGGGCCAAATTCCAGCACGCGCACCACATCTCCGCCAAAGCCAGTGGGCAGAAAAGAATTGTAGAACGCGCCCACGAAGTACAAGTACACCAGCCGCCTAAAGTTCACGCGCAAGTTCACAGCATCCAACAGCACTTTCCAACGCCACGCCCGGAGCACCACGCCCACTAGGCCCAGTGCCAAAGCGCCAAGGTATGGCCACGGGTTGGCGTTTTGCAATGTGCTCTGAAATTCTTGCCAATCAATTTGCCATAGAACATAGGTGAGCAAGCCCACTGAAAGGCCGATGCGAAGTAGGTTGAGGAGCAGTTGACGAGTGCGAGGTGACATTCAAAACCTTGGAGGGAGAAAACAGCTCTCGCAAAACACGCTAAGCGCGCAAAGTTTGGCTTGGCGGCTTTAGGGTGTTTTGCGAAAGAAAATACTCACTATTTCAGGAGTTCATCTAAAACAGTGCGCAGTTCTACAAAATTGGTGGGGCCTTTCTTCAGCCACGCCAGTTTGCCGGTTTGATCAATGATGTATGTTTCCGGCACAGCGTGTACGCGGTAAGCATCGCCCGCGCGCGTTTGCAAATCTGGTCCGTTTAAATAGGTTTGATTGAACTCGTTGATGAACTTGAGCGACTCGCGCTCGGTATCACTCCACGCGAGGCCTACCACCGCCACACCGCGCGGCCCATACACTTGCCACAACCGCTCTAAATCCGCCGCCTCATCGCGGCACGGCGCGCACCACGAGGCCCAAAAGTTCACCACCACCACCCGCCCGCGCGCTTCGCTCAACTTCAGCGTTTGCCCAGCCAGCGGCGTGTTGTTAAATCCAATCACCGTAAAATCTGGCGCGGTTTGGCCTATGGCTACGCCGCCCGCTTGCGTTACGGTCAGCTGAGCACCCACGAGCACGAGCAGGCCAATCACCAAACCAATTGCAATCCACCAGCCCCACGATAAACGTTTTGATTTTGTCTCGGTTGTAGTTTGGTCACTCATAGTTAATTCGCAACGGTCGGGCTAAAGCCCTTCCTTAGTTCATGAAAGCCCTTCGGACTTTAGCCGGAGCGTCTATGGTCTCGGCGTAAATTTCGGGCTGGGCGCTTCCTTACCCGGAATTGGTTCGCTCAAATCAATCCATATCTCGCCGTCACGTACTTCCAACGGAAAACTTTCTAAGCCGCGCCGCGAGTTGAAGGGGGACAGAATTCGTTTTCCATCCAGGGCAAATTTGTTGCCGGTGCACGGGCCTTCAAACCGCTGGTTGGTTGGCACCCAAACCACTCGCTCTGAACAATTAAAAAGAGAGTTGTTACTCGCGTTTTCGGCATTGAGGGCAATAATCTGCGCACCTGTGTGCACGATAAACACCGCCGCTGAGGGTAGACCGTCTCGCTTAACGGGCACATAATAGGGTTGGGCGCGTGGCGGAAAATCAGCCACTATGCCCAAACGTATGAGCCGCGTGGTGGAAGCGGAGGCCACGGCCCAAACTATCACGGCGACTACTACAATGCCAAGCCATAGCAAAGCCGCAAACCAAAAGTAAAACGTCACTTCTTGGCGGTTGAGCGGGCGAGTTAAAGTAGTCATAACAACCTCCTTTCAACGGCGGTACAATTTTTAGTAGTTTACGTGAGATTAGTTGAAAGCGTGAGGGGTAACTTGAGAGCTGGTGACAGCCCACTTGCCGCACACTGCAAATGGCCGATATCTGTGAGATAAGGAGAATTTTAGTTTATGCGTGAAGTAGCCATTTTGGGGATTGGGCAAACCCCCATTGCCGAGCAATGGGATAAATCCATCCGCGTAATTGCGGGCGAAGCCGTGTTTGCCGCCATGCAAGACGCTGGGCGCGAGACGGCGGACGGCCTGTTCATTGGCAACATGCTCTCTGGCCCGCTGAACAAACAAGAAAATTTAGGTGCGTTGGTGGCGGATTGGGTAGGCTTGCGCGGCACCGAAGCCGTGAAGATGGAAGCCGCGTGCGGCTCGGGCGGCGCGGCTATGCGGCAAGCCCTCATCGCCGTGGCCTCCGGGGAATTAGAGTCTGCACTGGCCGTGGGCGTAGAAAAGATGACGGATACGGTTGGCCCCACCACCACGGGCGGCCTCGCCTCCGCCGCCGATGCGGATTGGGAAGCCGCGCAGGGCGTTTCGTTTGTGGCCCTCAACGCTCTCATCATGCGCCGCTATATGTACACCTACGGCTGGCAGAAAGAACACTTTGCTCAGTTCGCCATCAACGCGCACGGCAACGCCATGCACAACCCTAACGCGCGCTTGCATGAAGCCGTAACGGAAAAACAATATCAGCGCGCCCGCATGATTGCTGACCCTATCAATTTGTTAGATGCTTCACCCATCGGCGATGGTGCCGCCGCCGTGTTGTTAGTTCCTACCGAGACGCTAAAGAAGAATGGCCGGCCCCTCATCCGCGTGGTGGCCTCTGCTTCGGCTACGGATACATTGGCCGTGCATGACCGACGTGACCCGCTCTGGCTTTCAGCGGCGTACCAATCCGTAAATAAAGCGTATGCCCAAGCCGGCCTTGGCCCGGCGGCCATTGATATTTTTGAACTGCATGATGCGTTCTCCATCATGGCCGCCCTCTCACTGGAAGCATGCGGTTTTGCCGAACGCGGGCATGGCCCCCGCTTGGCGCTGGATGAGCAAATTACGCCGCACGGCCAAGTGCCCATTGCCACGCGCGGGGGCCTTAAGGCACGCGGGCATCCGGTGGGGGCTACTGGCGTGTACCAAATTGTGGAGTTGGTTCAGCAGTTGCGGGGTGAAGCCGCGGGCACACAAGTGCCAGAGGCCAAAATTGGCATGGCTCAGAACATTGGCGGCAGTGGTGCCACCATCGTCACCCACATCTTGCGGGCAGATGGTTGAATTTAGAAAAGCGTAGGGTTTTTAACGCGAGGGCGCAAAGTTTCTGGGTGGCTGTGCGTTAACCAACACCACTAACCGGCACTCTTCTTCACATATTTGGCGGCCAAATGGAACTGCTCCTCCGTGCCAAACGTCAGCTTCCTAGCCGTGAAGCCGTTTGCTTAAAAAAAGCACTTGCGCCACAATAATCCGGCAAACTGCTCGCTGGCACAAAAACTGCACTGGAATTGGGCAAATAGCTTTATGCGGCCCAGGAGGCTTTAGATGAAAACACGAACCCTATTGTTGAGTACCTTGCTGATTGGTAGCCTAGTTTTGGCCGCCTGCCAGCGCTCGGCCACCACGGATAGCGCCCCCACCGCTACCACTGGCGGCACCGTGCCCGATGCCGGGCTGGACACCGGCACTGGCTCTGGCCCCAAAGGTGACCCCACTATGGACGCCCTGAGCACGCAGTTGTTTAGCGGCTCTACACAAGTGGCGGGCGGCGGCGGTTTAGATTCTGGGCAAGTGGCCACCGCTACCGCTTCCCCCATTCCGGGAAATACCCAAGTGGTTTCACCCACTGTAGTACCTACCCTGCCACCTGTGATTACGGCCACACCTGTGCCACCTGTAGGCGCGGCCTGCGCCAGCCCGTACACTGTGAAGCAAGGTGATTGGATTTACAAGATTGCGCGCGAGTGCAACTTCCAGCCGCAAGCGATTATTGCCGCCAACCCGGGCATTAACCCCAACCGGCTCACCCCCGGCCAAAAACTGAATCTGCCCGGCGCGGCCCCAGCCCCAACAGTGGCTCCCGGCGCAACGGCCACGCCCGTGCCGCCAGCCGCTACGTGCAAAGGCACTTATACCGTCAAAGGTGGTGATAACCTGTTCCGCATCGCCTTCAACTGCGGCTTCACCACCGAGCAAATGGCCGCCCGCAATAACATTGCCGCGCCCTATCGCATCTTCCCCGGGCAAGTGCTCACCTATCCATAAGCCGCTCGGCCCTCACGCTTCGCTCAAGGGCGCAGAGATTCTCTGCGCCCTTTCTCTATTCTAGGCAACTACGCTATGAAAGTTCTTAAATCTGAAATTGCGTTTACGGGCCGTGCGTTTTCCATTCGGTTGGATGAAGTGGAGTACGCGCCGGGCAAAACGCACCGCATGGAAATTGTGGAGCATACTGGCGCCGTCACCATGGTTCCGGTAGATGCGGCGGGCAATGTGTGGTTTATCCGGCAGTACCGGCACAGCGTGGGTGAAACCATTTTAGAATTACCTGCCGGAACCTTGCACGCGGATGAAGACCCGGCCCTTGGCGCACAGAGGGAACTACAAGAAGAAATTGGTATGCAGGCCGCGCGGCTGGAACACATTTCCACCTTCTTCCTCGCGCCCGGCTACTCCACTGAGAAAATGTACACGTACCTCGCTACAGAACTTTCACCCGCGCCCCTGCCGCCGGATGCGGATGAGCAAATTGAAGTGGTGAAGCTAACGGTGGCGGAAGCTTTGGCCGCAGTGGATAACGGCGACGTGCGGGACGCCAAAAGCCTTGCGGCTCTGCTGGCGGCCAGCCGCCGTTTAGGGTGGTAAGCCGTTCGCCGCGTAGAATCTCCGCCCTTGTGAGTCATCATTGGGCCTGCTATAATCTCGCCCGCTGACCGCCCAGCATGTTGTGGGCGGTTAATTTTGCCTAGTGTGTAGAAATTGAGAGTGTGACTCATGGCTGACTTAATCAAGGCTGTAGAAGCCAAACCCAACCCCAACGTCCCAACGCTCAAGCCCGGTGATAACGTGAGCGTGCATGTACGCATTGTGGAAGGCAACAAGGAACGCGTGCAAGAATTCAAAGGCACCGTCATCCGCACCCGCCGTGGCGGCAACCAAGCCAACTTTACGGTGCGCCGCATTGCCTCTCACGGCGTGGGCGTCGAGCGAACTTTCCTGCTTCGCTCCCCACGCATTGAAAAAGTAGAAGTATTCCGCTCTGCTCAGGTGCGCCGTGCACAACTGTACTACCTGCGCAATTTGCGTGGCAAGGCCGCCCGCCTGAAGGAAAAGCGCACGGACGCGTAAAACTTCAACCCAAGTTGTTTTTTCAAGAGGCGTAGACTTTTATGGTCTGCGCCTTTTCTGTCTCTCGTGAAACGTAAAACGTGAAGGCCGTTTTGCTTATACATGTTTCACGCATCACACTTCTCTTATGCCCAAACCCCTCATCGGCCTCACTACAGAACATTTCTCCTCCGGCTACCGCACCGAAAAAGACCGGGATGCGGAAGGCGTGCTCGTCACTTACATCAACGCGGTATTAGGGGCTGGCGGTTTGCCCGTGCTCATTCCGCTTTCGGTTCAAGGGGCTGATTTGCGCGCGTTGTATGAACGCGTAGATGCCGTGCTTTTGCCCGGCGGCTGTGATATTGACCCAACCTACTTCAATGAAGAACCTAGCCCCAACTTGGGCACGGTGGATTTAGACCGTGACCGGTCTGAGTTGACGGTAGCGCAATATGCGCTGAATGAAGGCAAGCCACTGTTAGGCGTGTGCCGTGGCATGCAAGTGATGAACGTGGCGCAAGGCGGCTCACTCTTTCAGGATTTGCCTAGTGAATATGCCGCCCCACTAGAGCGCCACGCCCACCCCGTGAGTGAATTTCCGCGTGAACATTTGGCGCACTTGGTGCGGGTGGAAGAAGACTCACACTTGGGGCGTGTGTTGGGTAACCCAATCTTGAACGTTAACAGCCGGCATCATCAATCGGTGAAGCAGGTGGGCAGTGGGTTAACCATAGTAGCCAAAGCGCCGGATGGTGTGATTGAAGGTTTGGAGAAGCCGGATCATCCGTTTGCACTGGGCGTGCAGTGGCATCCGGAGAATTTGCAAGCCCAACCAGAGATGAAGCGGCTGTTTGAGAAGTTTGTGGAAGCGGCGGGGATGGCGAATAGCCAATAGCGATTGGCGAAGCTTAGTAGGGACGTTTCGCAAAAAGCGCCTCCCTACTAAATCAATCCTAACTCCCGCGCCCGCAGTGCGGCTTGCGTTCTATCCCGCGCGCCAATTTTCCCCATCATATTGGTGACATAGTTTTTCACGGTGCCTTCGGCCAAACTCAACTTCTGGCCAATTTCCTTGTTGCTCAGGCCCTCGGCCACCAATTTCAACACATCTAACTCGCGCTCTGAGAGCGGCTCCACTAAACCCGATTCTGCTGAGGGGGTGGCCGGTTTGCTTTGCGGGGCCAGCCGCGCAAATTCGGCAAAGACGCGCCGCGCCACGCTCGGCTCAATTAACGCGCCGCCACCCGCCACCGTGCGCACCGCGGCCGCCAAATCTGCGCCGGAAACATCTTTGAGTAAATAGCCCAACGCGCCCGCGCGCAAACCTTCAAACACATTCGCATCATCATCAAATGTAGTGAGGATGATAACGCGAGCATTGGAGCTTTGCGCCAACAGGCGGCGGGTGGCTTCCACGCCGTTCAGCACTGGCATGCGGATATCCATCAACACCACATCCGGCTTAAGGTGCGCGAACGCTTCTAAACCGGCTTGCCCATCACCGGCCTCGCCCACAATTTCAAAATCATCTTCCAATTCCAAAAGCGTGCGCAAGCCTTCGCGCATCAAGCGTTGGTCATCCACGAGGAGAATTTTGATGGGCATGAGGGTGGTTATGGTGGGTGTAGGGCCGAATGCTTCGCCCGTACCTAGGCCAAAGGCAAGGTAAGCGCCACTTGCGTGCCGCCGCCGGGCCGCGTGCCAAACTCAAGCTGGCCGTTGACTTGGGCGGCGCGTTCCCGCAAGCCGAGTAAGCCAAAACTATTGCCGTTTACGGTTTCGGGCAAACCCACGCCATCATCCGCCACTTGCAAAATGAGTTGGCCGCTAGCCGTTTCTAAATTTAGCCAAATGTTTTTAGCGCCGGCGTGTTTGTGGGCGTTGGTAAAAGATTCTTGCGTAGTGCGGTAGAGCGTGAGCCGTTGGGCTTCATCCAACGTGGGCAATTCAGCGGGTAGGCTGAGGTGAACGGGTAAGCCGGTGCTGTCTTGAAACTCTTGCGCCAGTTGTGCCAGTGCGGCTGGCAGTGGTAAATCCTCGGTAAGTGGGCTTCGCAATGTTGCCACCGAGTGGCGCAAATCCGCCAGCGCTTCCTTCATTTGTTCGCGCATCGTGCCAATCATGCGGGCCGCGCGCTCCGGGTCTTTGCCCATCAGCCTTTGCGCGCCTTCCAATTGCACCACCGCCACCGTCAGCCGGTGACCGAGCGAATCATGCAATTCACGCGCGAGGCGATTGCGCTCTTCAATGATGGTGAGTTCCTTGAGTTGGGATTGTGCGGCCTGCAGTTCGGTGAGCAAGCGTTGCGTTTCGTGGCGCGCTTCTTGCGCCTCACGCGTGGCTTTGCCAAACGCGGCAAAAAAGGAGTAGCCGCCCACGTACGGCAGTGTGGTGAGCAAGCCGCGCGCCCAGCCCAAACTCAGAACACTAAACGTGCCTGTAACAAGGATAAAAACGCTAATCCAAACAGCGGCCCACCGCCCGGGCAAGCTCACAATCGCTTGGGCGCTCAAGATAAAAAACAGAATCGGGGCTATAAACGTATCTAGCTGGATCGAAAACAGGGCAATGATCAACGCCACTTGCGCGGCAAAATAAAAATGAATGTAGCGGTGGCGAAGCCGTTCCTCCCAAAAAAAATCTAGGACGGCAACGGCCAAGCATAGCCCCACGCCCACCCAGCGATTGGCCGGGTCATCAATGGTGACGTAACTGAGGATGGCCACCACACCAATGGTGAACCAACCCGTGGCATCCAGCATGGTTTGAGAAAGACGGCTGGCGAAGCTAGGCTTAGACATGGTGGGATTGTACGTTACTTTAGAACTCGCTTCCAAACGGCCAGTTTGATGCTTTTGCTTATGCATGCTGATTCCTTTGGATGGATATTTATTCAAAACGGAAGCGCCACACGCCGATGCTAAAAAACATGGCGGCAAAGCCGAGCAATACGGCCGCTTCGGGCAAAATGCCGCTGAGACCCTGCCCGCGCA
>JAEURM010000199.1 GCA_016789245.1 Anaerolineales bacterium | reverse complement strand
TGAAGGTGTACTGGTGTTTAACAAACTTGGCCCAGATGCGCCGGAACACATCGGCGTTTCTGGCGGGCCGGGGATTTTGTTTTTTACGCCGCGCCACGTGGATGAAGCGTGGCAGAGATACAGCGAGCCCGATTGCATCCGGCTGATAGATGCCAACCACCGCACGCGCACCACGGTGCTGTACCGCAACGGCGTGGCTGTGCGCACGCTAACAGCATACGGCCAACGTTTGGCCGCTACCGCTCACCAACGTGTGGAACTTGACCCGCGCGGCCCAGATGGCCCGGTTCACAACTTGCCAGGTGAAACGCAGGTGTTTAGGAAGCTATAATGGCTGTGCATGAATCCTGAACTAGAAGCCCATTACACCTGCCCGGCCTGCGGCTTCATTGTTTTTACTGAGCCAGCTGGCAGTTATGAAATTTGCCCGATTTGTAATTGGGAAGATGACGCAGTTCAACTCGTTAACCCCACAGCCGTAGTTGGGGCTAACCATGAAAGCTTAGTTGCGTATCAACGCCGGGCGTTGGCACAGTTGCCCATTGCGTTACAGGCATATGAGAATTTTAGGCGTGACCCGGCTTGGCGGCCTTTGAATGAAACTGACTACGCCAGCGTGAAGGATAAAGGCGAAAGCGGCTTAGATTACTTTCAGGCCCTTGAAACTGGACAAACAGTTTATTACTGGCAATGTGGGCTGTAATTGAAGAGTTTTGCGCGTGATATGAGTGTAACTTTGTAGCGCAGGCGTCAAGCCCGCGTTGCTTTGTTTTTGAGTTGGCGGTGAAATGATTTACGCCGCTTCGTTTAGAAGCACAGGCGCGGTGAGGGGCGCTTTGAGTACCGTGAGAATCTCCGCTTGAGCCGCCCACATGGCGGCTTTTTCCTTGCGGGTGGCATGATCATGCCCCAGTAGGTGCAGAACGCCGTGAACGATGAGCAATTGCAGTTCAGCAGTGAGGGTGTGGCCACCCGCTTTGGCCTGAGCGCGTGCCCGCGGGATTGAGATGACCACATCGCCAAAATAACGCCGCGCGGCTTCAGTCTCGCCAACGGGGAAGCTCAACACATCGGTGGCGTAATCTTTGCCCATAAACTCGCGGTTCAATTTCCTTAGCAACGCATCACCCGTAATGCGAATGGTGAGCGCACCGGAAGCAACCGCATTTTGGTGGCGCAGAGCGGCGCGGGCCGTTTTGCGGATGAGGCTTTCACTGAGGTGCGCGGCGTAACGGGCATCCGCGTGAATGTGGATGGTGAGCGGCATAAGCGGCTAGGCGCTGGCGGGCTTTTCTTCGGCGTTGGGGGCTGGCTCTAGCTCTGGGTATTGCACCCGCGGATGAAAAACACCGCGCAACGTATTCACAAATGAAGCGCGAATTTCTTGCAAATCACGGAGAGTCAAATCACAGTCATTCAGTTGACCTTGTGAGAGCCGGTCTTCTATCAAGCCCTTCACAATCCGGTCAATATCTTCTTCGGTGCGGGGCCGGTCTGAGCGGGTTTTGGCTTCACAGCCATCGGCCAACAGGAGAATGGCCGTCTCGCGGGAGCGCGGGCGCGGGCCGGGGTATTGAAATTTGCCTTTATCAATTTTGCTGGCATCGCCCCCGGCCGCTTCCACGGCGCGTTTGTATTGATACATCGTCATCATGGTGCCGTGATGCTCGGCAATAAAATCTTTGATGCGGGATGGCAGGCGGTACTTGCGGGCCAGCTCTAACCCGTCGGTTACGTGGCGGATGATGACGTGGGCGCTCATGGCCGGGTCAAGCTCATCATGGATGTTGCTTTGGTCAAGCTGGTTTTCAATGAAGTATTGGGGATGAAGGGCTTTACCGGCATCATGGTACAGTGCGCCCACGCGGATGAGCATAACGTTGCCGCCAATCCGTTCTGCGGCCTGCTCGGCAAGATTGGCCACTTGCAAGCTGTGCTGATATGTGCCGGGCGCATTGCGTAACACTAGCCGCAATAAAGGATGATCCGCCCGCGCCAATTCCACTAATTGCAGACTGGTAGTTACATCAAACACACCGCCCAATACAAAGAAAACCAGCAACGGCAAAACAGCCGAAATACCGCCATTAATCATGGAAGCGGCGGTGAGTTGAGCCACGCCAATTAAATCCGTGCTGGCGCTCCCCAAACGGAACACAATCAAAATCCCTAAGCCGGCCAACGCACTGGCGAGGCCAGCCCAGAAAAACAAATCTACGCGTTCCGCTTTGCCCAAGGCAATGGCGGCCACAATGCCGCCCAGCGCGGTGTAAATAGTGAGTTCTAAACTATTGCCGCCGATGTAACCCACTAATGCGCCCAACGCAACTACAACCGTGATAGCGAGATTGGGGCCAACCAGCACAGTGAGAATCATAGCCAGCGCGGCGGCGGGGAAGAAGTAGGGCGCTAAGGTTCGGCCCGGAATTAAAAATTGCGCCGCTAGCAAAAACGCATTGAAGAGTAGGCCAAGCAGAAGTAAGGTTTTGGGGTTTTGGCTGGTTTGCGGATGAAAGCGCCGCATGTAAATCGCCACCAAAATGCCCGTAATGATGACGGCGGCCATGGCACTGGCGGTGCGGGCGGGGTCAAGCTCAGGTTGCAAAATACCTAAGGCACGTAGGGCTTCTAAGTCTTCTTCGGTGATGATGCGGCCCCGCGTAACCACCACTTGCCCGCGCACAAATTGCCGCGTAACAGGTTGCACTTCATCGCGCGCCGCTTGCCGGGCCTCCAAAGTTGCTTTTTCATTGAATTGGCTGTTGGATACGATAAAGGGGCGTGCCAGTTCCAGCACCGCCGTGCCTTGGGCCTCGCTCAAATCTACATTCAAGCGGAAGGGCAACGAGCGCTTCATATCTTCCACTTGGTTGGCGCGGATGGTGAGTTGTAGCACTGTGTTGACCAGCCGGTCGGCTTCTTGGCGCACGGCGAGCCACTCATCTGAACTAAAGCGTAAAATCCGCTCCGCCGTTTCTTTGGGCAATGGCGCGTTGCTCAGCCGTTCCAAACGGGCCGCTTTTTCAGCAAACGTTGCATTAGTATCGGCCCGGGTGGTATCAATCGTATTTAAGGCTTCCCGCAATAACGCCACCTGTTGCCGCCGGATAGTGGGGGCCGGGTCATCATAAATATCTAACACCGCCGCGGCGGCTTTATCACGCGCGGCTTGTGTGAGGAGTTCACTGGGAAAGCTGAGATTGCGTGGGGCGGTGAATTCTTGGGGTGAGGGTTGCCCCGCCTGCAAGTTGAGGGCGCCAAGGGTTTGCACCGGCAAGCTAATAATGCCAGCGGCAATCAAAATGGAACCCACCGCAATGCCCCATAACAACAGGCGGCGCGCGGAACTCAACGGAGGCGGGCTAACGCTTTCGGCTAGACGCATAAGATTGAGAAACGAACAGACCGATTTGGCCTAAACGGCCAAACCGTAAATTAGGCTTTGAGTTTAGCCTAATAGTTCCCGCACAATTTCATTGACTAATTTACCATCCGCTCGGCCCTTGGTGCGTGGCGCCAGAATCTTCATCACCACGCCTTGTTGTTTGGCGTCTGTGGCGCCCGCTTCCGCAATAGCGGCTTGGGCCATTTCCACCAGTTCTTCGCGCGTTAAGCCTTTGGGCAAGTAGCTTTCAATAATGGCCAGTTCGGCTTCGTAACCAACCACTAAGTCAGCGCGGTCTGCCTTCTGCGCATCAAGGATCGATTCTCGCCGTGACTTGGCTTCTTTTTGAATCAAGGCCAGCAGATCTTCCTCGGAAAG
>JAEURM010000198.1 GCA_016789245.1 Anaerolineales bacterium | reverse complement strand
CCTGCTCATGCAAGCCATTGAAGCAGAAGCCCGCGCCGCCCACCGCACCACGCTAGTGCTGGATACGCGCGAAGGTGACTCATCTAATAATTTGTATCAATCCGTGGGCTGGCAGTTGGCAGGCGTTATTCCCCAATTCGCCCGCAATGTGGATGGCTCACTGGCTGGCACGGCGCTGTACTACAAGTTAGTGTGAGCCATGTTGCTGTACTTCATCCAAGGCCTCACGCTGGGCTTCTCGGCTGGCGTGCAACCCGGGCCATTCTTGGCTTACTTGCTCAACCAAACACTGGCGCTTGGCCCGCGCCGCGCCCTGCCCTTTGCGCTGGCCCCTCTGGGCAGTGATGGCCCCATCATCGCTATCATTCTATTAGTACTCACACAAATGCCAGCCGGATTTTTACGGGCGTTGCAAATTGTAGGCGGGTTATTTTTGCTTTATCTGGCGTATGGCGCTTACCAAGCCGCACGAACCAATGCGGCCATCACCATTCGTTCCACACAAACGGGTTTTATCAACGCGGTGCTCATGAACACCATCAACCCCGGCCCGTGGATTTTTTGGAGCACAGTAGGTGGCCCATTCCTGATAGAAGCGGGGCGGCTTTCCACCGGGTACGCGCTTAGTTTTGTGTTGGGCTTTTATCTCACTTTGCTCGGCACCCTAATGGGCTTTGTGCTGGTGTTTGCCACCGCCCACCGTTTGGATGCACGCTTAACGCGCGGGCTGAACTATGTGGCCGCGTTGGTGCTGTTGGGCTTTGGGTTATACCAACTGTGGCGCGGGATTATGGGCGCATGAAGCCGCAAACCACGCCAGACCCCACCGAGTGGCAGGAACTGCTCTCCGCCGCACTGGCCGCCCGCAGTAGTGAACTTTCCGGCTGGCCGGGCGGTGCACTCCGTTTATTCAACGGCTTTCTAGAAGGCTGGCCCGCACTAAGCGTGGAGCTATTTGCCCGCACGCTAGTTTTCTATGATTACGCCCAACCGCCAATCTCCAATGCTCTAATGCTTCAGATTCAGAATTTTTATCGTGAGCAGATTCCCTTTATTGAGTGTGTGCTCCTCAAAGCCCGGCACGCCGCACAAAAACCGGGCCGCGTAATTTTTGGCTCCCAGCCGGCCATGCACATTTCTGAAAATGGCGTGCAGTACGCCCTAAACTTACAACTTAACCAAGATGCGGGCTTTTATTTGGATACACGCCTTTTGCGCGAGTGGCTCACGGCCAACGCGGCGGACCAAACTATTCTGAACACGTTTGCGTACACGGGCAGTTTGGGCGTGGCCGCCAAAGCGGGCCGGGCCGAGCGGGTGATTCACACTGACTTGCACAAAAACTTTTTGGGGTTGGCCAAAGAAAGTTACCGGCTCAATGGCTGGCCGGTGGAAGCGGCGGATTTTATAGCGGGTGATTTCTTTAGCGTGGCCGCGCGGCTCAATCGCAGTGGGCGGCTGTTTGAGGGCGTGCTTCTGGATCCGCCCTACTTCTCCAGCACCGCCAAAGGGCGCGTAGATTTGAGCGAGAGTGTGCGCCTCATCAACAAGGTGCGCCCGCTGATTACGGATGGTGGCTGGTTGGTGGCGGTGAACAACGCGCTGTTTGTGAGCGGCGTGGAGTACGTGCGCGCGCTGGAAACTTTGTGCACGGATGGCTACCTCGCCCTTGAGCATTTTATCTCCGTGCCACCGGATTGCACTGGCTACCCAGCCACCGTGCGCCGCACCCTGCCCGCTGACCCGGCACCATTCAATCACTCCACCAAAATTGCGGTATTCCGCGTGCGCCGCAAACAAAAAGTGGAGTAATTCACTCCTACTGCTTTTGGCGTACTGTTCACCTTGCCTGTTTCACTTTATACTTAATAGGCTTTCATTCTTATCCACTCACTCTCAAGGAGTTCACTACATGGCTACGCAACGTGTAAAAGAAATTTTGTCTTGGTATCGCAGTGATAATCCAGGCACGCTCACCAATTTGGCGCGTTTGCTCAACAGCGGCGCACTGGCGGGCACCGGTAAACTAGTAATTTTGCCCGTTGACCAAGGCTTTGAGCACGGCCCGGCCCGCAGTTTTGCGGCCAACCCCGGCGGCTATGATCCGCGCTATCACGTGGAATTGGCCATTGATTCTGGGTGCAATGCTTACGCCGCGCCGCTCGGCTTTTTAGAGACCATTGCCGCCGATTACGCGGGCGAGATTCCGCTCATCCTTAAACTCAATAATCATGATGTTCTGCAAGATGAAAAAGACCCGTTGGGCGCGGTGACGGCCAGCGTGGAAGATGCCCTGCGGCTGGGCTGTGTGGCCATTGGCTACACCATTTACCCCGGCACACTAGACCGGCGCTTGCAGTACGAGCAATTGCAGAAGTTGACGTTGGAGGCCAAACGCGCCGGCTTGGTGATGGTGACGTGGGCCTACCCGCGTGGTGGGGCGTTGAGCAAAGCGGGTGAAACCGGCGTGGATGTAACCGCATACGCCGCGCAAATTGCCGCGCAACTCGGCTCGCACATCATTAAGATTAAGCTCTCCACCGAGCATGTGGAGCAAGCCGAGGCTAAGAAGGTGTACGATAAATTCCAAATTCCGGTGAGCACGCTGACGGAGCGTGTGAAGCACATGGTACAGGCGGCCTTCAACGGGCGGCGCGTGGTGATTTTCTCCGGCGGCGCTACTAAGGAAGACTCTAACGCTGTGTTGGATGAAGCGCGCGCTATCCGTGATGGTGGTGGCTTTGGCTCCATTATTGGCCGCAACGCCTTCCAACGCCCCAAGCCGGAAGCGCTGAAGCTGTTGGGCGATATGATGAAGATTTACAAAGGCGAGCTGGCGTGACGGATTGCAGATTTTAGATTTCTGATAAATAAAAAAGCGAGAGCCGCTGACGCGCTCTCGCTTTTTATTTGCTCACACTTTCTCGCTTGCCCTTCATGCTTTTAGCTTCTGTATTCTGGCATCGGTGTTCTCATCACCCTTCAAACACCACGCGGCCATCCGTCATCGTCAGTACGGGCTTCACTAACGGTTGCAAGGCATCTAAATTCGCCAAAGTTTCTTTGGGTGTCTGCTCTAAATCTGCATTGAGGAGCACCATATCGGCCAGAAAGCCCGGTGCCAGTTGGCCTTTCTCGTTTTCCATGAATTCCGCATACGCGGCATCACGCGTGTAGCCAGCCAGCGCTTCTTCCAACGTCAGGTGATGATCCGGGTCACCAGCCTGCCACGGCGTGCGGTTGAGAGCGGCGTACAAACCGAGGATGGGGTCATACGTCACCACCGGCCAATCACTGCCGTAAGCCAAATGCACGCCCGCGTTTTTGAGTGAACGCCACGCAAAACTGCGATGCCAATTCTGCTTGCCGGCGCGGGCCGGCCACACATCGCTATCGCTCACGTTCAGCGGCGAGTGCAAGGGTTGCACGGAGCCTAACACGCCGAGTTGCTTGAAGCGCGGCAAATCAGCGGGGTGAATGACTTCAATGTGCTCCACACGGTGGCGGCTATCACGCCGGCCGTTGAGTTTTTGAATAGCTTCGTAGCCATCCAACGTGCGCCGCACGGCCCCATCACCACAACAGTGCACAAAAATTTGCAAGCCCAGCCGGTCACACTCGGCGGCCATGCGCACAAAATGTTCATGGCTAAATAGTGAATCACCGTGTGACTCTGGTTTATCCACATACGGCTCCACCATCAGCGCCGTCCAGCTTTCCAAAACCCCATCCATGAAAAACTTAGCCGCGCCGCCTCGCGCTAAATCACCACGGACTTTAGCCATCTCCGCCGCTTCGGCCAG
>JAEURM010000197.1 GCA_016789245.1 Anaerolineales bacterium | reverse complement strand
CACAAAGGCGGGGAAAGTGATGCGTTGGCCGTTGTGCACTTGAATCAACAAACCACGAAGCGGGTCTTCAAAAAACAGCCGGTTGAAAGCATAGCGGCCCCACGGCCCGTAAAACGCGCCCGGGCGCAAAATCACGGCCGGCAGTTGCGCACCCATGCTAAACATCCGCACAAACATTTCCGCATCATACTTACTGCGTTGGTAAGCATCTGCCGGCTGGCATTTTATCTTTTCATCAATGATAGTTTCAGAGGGATGTTGCCCGGCCACCGCAATAGTGGAAACGTACACCAGCTTTTCCACGCCCTGCCGCCGCGCGGCTTCCGTAATGGCGGAGGTGCCTTGCACGTTGATGCGCTCGAAGGCCTCGGCCTGCCCCCAAAACCGAAACAAGCCAGCCGCATGCACCACATAGCGGCAACCCACCAACGCCCGTTGTAAGAGCGCGGCGTCCAGCACATCGCCAATCACCAGCTCCACGTTTGGCTCGCGCAGGTGGCTTACGTCGCTCGTTTCGCGCACCAGTGCCTTAACGTGCAAGCCGTTGGCCAGCAGAACTGGAACAAGGTTGCGGCCAAGGAAGCCTGTAGCACCGGTTACAAAAACTGTGTCGTTCATCGTACTATCAAACCATCAGTCGCAATTTCAGAAGCTAGCACTCTGAGCTTGTTGCAGAGTGTGTTCTCAATCCAAGAGCGCGTCCTTCGGCACAGCTTCGCTAGTCAGGACGCTACCCTCGCTTCAAGATTTCCGTCTCAAAAAGAACGCGGCGGCGGCCACCGCGCCCAAAACGCCGAGCGCCGCACCCGCCATCAGCCGGCGTTTTTCTGGCGGGGCTTGCTCAAAGGATTCTGCCAGCTTGCCAGCCCGCAAATTCTTTAGGCCGCGTGCTGTGAGAGTTTGCACCGGCTCTGCCCGTTGGTGCCAATTCGCGCCAAACATCGTCTTGAGAATCACTTTGCCAAATTCATAGTGGCCGGGCTCACGCAAAATAGTGGCTGGGTCAAACGGCAATGGTGCGCCGCCTTCCAAGTACGCATGCGAGCGTACAAACTGCATGAAACCTTCTTGGCCCTGAAAACGCCCCGAGCCAGAATCGCCAATGCCCCCAACCGGCAACATGGGCACGGCAAATTGGCACAGCGCATCGTTAATCAAAATATCCGCGCAGTGCAGTTCACCCGCCACGCGGCGGGCGTGCGCATGGTCTTGGCTCCATACTGAAGCGCCAAAGCCAAAGCGGCTATCGTTTGCCAATTGAATAGCTTCTTGCTCATCGCGCACGCGCACAATGGGGAGAACGGGGCCAAACGTTTCATCGCGCATCAGCGCCATATCAGGCGTGGCATCCAACACAATGGTTGGCTCAATGTACATGCCGTTAATTTTGCCGCCCAAAATAATGCGCGCGCCACGCGCTACGGCGTCTTGCAAATGCTCGCGCACAATCTCCACTTGGCGCGGAAACGTCATCGGGCCAATGTGATACGGGCTTTCTTTTTCCAGCGTAAAGCCCTGCTTAATCTCACGTGTGTAACGAATGGCTTCGCTCACAAATTCATCGTACACCGCGTCCACCACATACACCCGCTCCACGCCCACGCACGCTTGCCCAGCGTTGAAAAACGCGCCCCACACACTCCAGCGGGCGGCCGCGCTCACATCGGCATCGTCTAAAACCAGCGTGGGGTCTTTGCCGCCCAACTCACACGCTACGGGAATAAGCCGCTCGGCGGCGGCGCGGGAAATTTTCTTGCCGGTAGCCGTGGAGCCGGTGAGGAAGATGTAATCCGGCCCGGCTTCCACCACCGCCGCGCCCACTGTGCCATCGCCATGCACCACGCGCACGTACGGCGTGAGTTCCGGCACGCGTTGGAAAAGTTTTTCAATCAATTGGCCGGTGGCGGCAGAAACTTCTGAGGGCTTGAGGATGACGGTGTTGCCCGCCAGCAGAGCGGCCAGCATGGGGCGCACCACCAGCGTAAATGGCAAGTTCCATGGGCCGATGACGGCCACCACGCCGTGCGGGCGATATTCTACAAAACACTTTTTGGTGAGATATAAGCCGCGCGGCACCGAGTGCGTTTGCAACCATTCTGGCGCGTGGCGGGAATATTGCGTCAGCAAATCCGCCGTGAGAATCACTTCCTGAAGCGCATCTGAGCGGGATTTGCCCGTATCCAAACTAATGGTTTCGGTAATCAAATCGCACTCGTCAATCATCACTTGGTGAAAGCGGTTGAGGATGCGGATGCGGTCTTCCACCGGCGTGCGGCTCCACCAGCGGTGGTTGGCGCGCAGTTCATTGATGGCGGCTTGCACGGCGCTGGGCGGCGTCATGGGCATCGTCCCAAAAGTTTCGCCCGTGCTGGGGTTAGTAAATGTGAGTTCCTGAACGGGTTCCATACCTTAAGTCACTTTCCGTTGGAAGGGAGTATAGGCCTTTGGCGGGTAGGGGTCAATTAGGGATGGTTAGGAAGTTAGCGAATCAGAGAATTAGAGAATTAGAGGATTGGAGAATTCTCAAATCCTCCAATTCTCCGTTTTACGCATGCTGGCCCAAGAAAAATCTGCGCCAATCACTGCGGCTGGCGTTGAGGGCTAAAAGCACGTAAAGAGCCGCAATCAGATTGCCCAACACCATGAGCAAAACCACCCACACCACTTTGGCGGACAAAGAAGTTTCTCGGTACACCACCCACATGGCAAACAGGATAAAGCCCACGTACACATCCACCAGCGTCACAATGCCCCACGGCATTTGAAGCAGTTGTGCGCCCTCTGCACCAAAGTTACCAACCATCAAGCCGTACACAATGGCGGCGGCCATGGCAAGTGCGCAGAAAATAGTAATGATTTTTGCGAGTTGCATTTTGTCTCCCGAGAATTAGAGAATTGGAGGATGGGAGAATTCTCTACTCCTCCAATTCTCTCTTCATATGCGTCATCGGCCAATACCATAGAAGTGTGAGCAGAGTGCCCGCCGCCGTAAACCAGAGCGCGGCGGCGTGCGCTTCCGGCGGGTAGCGGCCAGCGGCAGACCGCGCCCACTGCCCAATAATCACGCCCATCAGCGCTTGCAGGGCAAACGTGCCACCAATGCCAAACACGTTGGTGGCCGTGGCCGCGCGGCCCGTAAGTTCTGGCGGGAACAGGAAGCGTGGTTGAACCAGCAGTAACACGCTGAAGCCGCCAGACAGGCCGAACAAAAACATCAGTGGGCGCACCATTTCTAACGGCGGCGTGAGGGCCAGCGCGGCTTGTGTGAGCACAAAGGCCACTGTGCCAGCCACCACCACCTGCGCCAACCCAAATTTATCAGCCAGCCAGCCGGAGGTGAGGAAACCCAGCGTAACGCCCAAACTCAGCAGAAAGAGCGCGTTGCCAGCCGCCACTCTATCTACTTGAAAAATATCATAAAGATACGGCCCAGCCCACAAGCCCTGAAAGGCGAGGACGGTGCCGTTGGTGAAAAAGATGAGAGGGGCCACGCGCCAGAAGCGGCTATTGGTGAATACGGTGCGCAAACCGGCCCACACGTTGCCAGACGGCGGTTGAGGCCAAGTACGGCCGGGCGGCGTGTTGCGCGTAAATAACACAATGGCCGCCGCCACCAGCACCACCACCAACGCGCCCCAGGCAAACACACCGCGCCAGCCCATCAACTCATTCAACCAAGCCAGCGGCGTGGCGGCCAAAATTGCGCCAGAGGAACCAAGGCCCGTCATCAGGCCGGAGATGGTGGAGTAGCGTTGCGCGGGATACCACTGCCCAAACGCTTTGAGCGCGCCCATGAGGATGCCAGCCATGCCCACGCCAATTAGCGCACG
>JAEURM010000196.1 GCA_016789245.1 Anaerolineales bacterium | reverse complement strand
GGGCCAAAGCCAATGGCCCCATTTGGGGCATGCCCGTAGTGGCCGATGGCTTGGTGTATGGTCCATCACTGGATCATAAACTTTACGCCTTCAACGCTTCTAGCGGCACAGCGGTGTGGGAAAAAGATATGGGCGCTTCCGTAGGCAGTGCGCCTGCCGTCGCCGATGGCAAATTGTATGTGGGTACGTTCGGCAATACCGTGCACGCGCTAGATGCCAAAACTGGCGATGAAGTTTGGCAGTATGCGGCCAGCAACTGGGTGTGGGGCACGCCTGTAGTTAGCAACAACAAGATCTATCTTGCAGATTTGAGTGGCAACGTAGTGGCCGTGAACGCCGCCGATGGTACGGAAGTGTGGAAGGCCACGGTGGGCGCGGCAGTACGGGGATCACCGGCCATTGCGGGTGATACACTCATTGTGGGTGATAAAGCTGGCAACCTCCACTTTTTGGATTTGGCCACCGGCCAAGCACGGCCCACCGTTAGCCCGCAAGCGGTGCAAGGTGGCGGGCAAATTCTCAGTTCGCCACTGGTGGTGCCGGGCAAAGATTTGGTGCTCATCGCCACTTATCAAGGTAGCAACTTACTCACGGCGTACACCACCAGCGGCGCATTCCGCTGGGCGTACACGCCGCCTAATCGCTAAAGGTCATTCCTATGTGGGATATCCTCGTCATCCAACCGCTGGTCAACACGCTCCTGCTGTTGTACCAATTGCTCTTTCACAATCTCACGCTCACCATCGTAGTGCTCACGGTGCTCATCCGCGCCCTCACCTTCCCGCTTACATGGCAACAACAAAAATCGGCTAAGGCCATGCAAGAGCTACAGCAAAGCGATGAGTGGAAGAAAATGCAGGAGAAATACAAGGATGACCGCGAACGCGCCAGCCGCGAGCAAATGGCGCTGATGCAAAAAGCCGGCGTCAACCCGTTTGGCGGCTGTTTGCCCTTGCTCATCCAAATGCCCATCCTCATCGGTTTGTACCAAGCCATTACTATGGCGATTGCGGCGTCTCCAGCGCAACTACTCACGCTCTCCACCAATATCTATCCCATTATGCCCAACATCGCCCAACTGATTCCGCTGGATAATAAATTCCTGTGGATGAATTTGGGCTTGCCGGATCCATACTTCATCATGCCGTTGTTGGTGGTTATCACCAGCTTCTTGCAAAGCAAAGTGATGACGCCGGCCAGCACTGACCCACAACAAGCGCAAACCGCGCAAACCATGATGCTCACTTCTACAGTGATGTTTGGCTGGTTCTCGCTCACATTTGCGTCCGGCCTATCCGTTTACTTCATCATTGGCAACATACTGGGCATCATTCAATATGCCTTCACCAACAAGATTAACTGGCGCAGTTTATTTAGCTTGAGCATGACCCCCGCCGTGGTGGTGCCTGAGCCGCCGAAGAAATCAAGCCGCACGGCTTCAACCGAGAAAGCCCGCAAGAGCAAATAACGTTCACCAAGCCAATTAACGCGCGGCGGCCACTGTGCCCCGCTCGGTCTGGAAGCCAGCCACAAATTTGCCGCTGATGGATTGTGGAATGGGTTCTGAAGGAGAAACGCACATGACAGACGAAGTATCCGAACCGACTGAGCCGAACGCCGATTTGAGTACGGCCCAAACCTCCTTGGAAGAAATTCTGGCCAGCATGCACGTGAAGGCCACGGTGGAAGCTAAGTGGGGTGAGCCAGAAGAAGACGATCATGGCACCCCCATTTACTTAGATGTGCGCGGCGAAGATTTGAGTTTTTTGCTGGGGCGGCGGGGCGAAATTCTAGCTTCCTTACAATACATGACGCGCACCGTTGTTTCTAAAAGGTTGAGCAAAGGCGTAAGCCTGACGGTGGATGTAGAAGGTTACCGTGAGCGCCGCCGCGAGCAGTTACGCCGCATGGCCCGCCGCGCCGCTGAGCAAGTGGTGCAACGCGGCAAACCGATGGCGTTGGAACCTATGCCCGCCGAAGAGCGCCGCATTATCCATATTGAATTGCGTGACCACCCCGCCGTGCGCACCGAAAGCACCGGCGAAGGTAACAAACGCAAAGTGATGATTGTTCTCAAGTAAGTTGAATACCGGCGATTAGCCCACCCTCGGGCGAAAATTACGAAGTCAACTGACGCTGACCAAGATGTACTTGAGGGCGCTTGAGCGCCCTTCGTTCCTTTAGCCCGCCGCTTCAGCATTAGGTGGGCGCGGCGAACTTTTACATCATCTATTTCTTTATGCCCATTCACTACCTCGCCATTGGCCACTTTGCCAAAGATCTAACGCCGGACGGCCATCGGTTGGGCGGGAGTGTGGCGTATTCTGCGCTGACCGCCCATGCATTGGGTTACGCGGCGGCCATTGTTACGGCAGGCGCCGAGGATGTAGACTTAAGTACATTGAATGAAGTGGCCGTACATCGCGTGCCATCTTCATACAGCACCACGTTTGAGAATCAGTACCAAAATGGTGCGCGCACTCAACGCTTGCTAGCGCGGGCAGATCGCTTGCAACCCGGCCATATTCCGTTGGAATGGATGCGAGCGCCGTTGGTACACCTTGCGCCGCTGGCCGTGGAATTTGAACCAGCGGATTTTTTCTTAGGCTTTGGGAATGCTTTTGTGGGCCTCACCGGACAAGGCCTATTGCGGGCATGGGATGAAGTCGGCCGTGTGAGCCGCGCGGCGTGGCCCAACGCGCTGGCCGCCCTACCCCACGCCGCCGCCACCGTCATCAGCATTGAAGATGTGAGCGGCGATTGGGCTGAGGCCGAGCGATGGGCCAAAGCCAGCCGCGTGCTAGTGGTAACGGAGGGCAAGCAGGGTTGCACCATTTTCGTGAAAGGCGAGGGCGCACGGCAATTTTCCGCGCCCAGTGTGGATGAAGTGGACCCGACCGGCGCAGGCGATATTTTCGCCGCCGCGTTTTTTATTCATTTGTATGAAACGGGTGACGCGTGGGCGGCGGCGCGGCTGGCCAACCAGTTAGCCGCTAACTCCATCACACGCGTGGGGCTGGCGGGCGTACCCACCGTTGATGAAGTGGGTTTGGCCCGGAGGCAGGTCGAACAAAGTTGAATTCACAATGCTCAATTCGCAAGGCAAAATTAGGAATTGAGCATTCTGCACTGTGTATTGATTTATGGCTCGCATTTATACGTTAGTCAATCAAAAAGGCGGCGTGGGAAAAACCACCACGGCTATTAACCTCAGCGCGTATTTGGCGGTGCTGGGCCAACGCGTACTGTTGGTGGATTTAGACCCGCAAGCCAACGCCACTTCTTCACTGGGCATTGATAAAAACAAAGTGCAGGGCGGCGTATATGAAGCCCTCATCAATGGTGATAAACCGAATGACCACATTCTGCACAGCTCCAAGCTCAAGCTGGCGCTACTGCCCGCCTCTCCCGCGCTGGCCGGGGCCGAGATTGAGTTGGTGCCGATGTTGGCGCGAGAACAGCAACTCAAAAATACGCTCAAACATTTAGAAGCCAGTTACGATTACGTATTGATTGACTGCCCGCCTTCGCTGGGCCTGATCACGTTGAATGGCTTGGTGGCGGCGAGGAACGGCGTGATTATTCCAGTGCAAGCGGAATACCTGGCGCTGGAAGGCTTGGGGCAACTCTCACAAACCGTTACGCGCGTGCGCTCGGCATTAAACTCTAATCTCACCATCCGCGGGGTAGTGATGACGATGTATGACAGCCGCACTACACTGGCGGAGCAAGTGGTGGCCGAAGTGCGCAAACATTTTCCGGGCAAGGTGTTCAAGGCCCTCATCCCACGCAGTGTGCGTTTGGCGGAAGCGCCCTCGCACGGTCTGCCCATTTCTGCTTA
>JAEURM010000195.1 GCA_016789245.1 Anaerolineales bacterium | reverse complement strand
AGGAGGCGGGGCTTGTGCGGCGTGAGAGCCTGAGCTGAACCGAGCATGGGTTCAGACTAAGGCAGTTCACCCTAAATGTGTTGTTGGCTTGTGTGGAAAAGATTGGCAGTTATTGGGCAAACGTTGGGGGAAGGTTAGAGAATTTCAATCCATTACCAACCTATATCCCGTGCCCCAGACAGTAAGTAAGTAGCGAGGTTGTTTAGGGTCTGGCTCTAGCGCGGTGCGCAGGCGGTGGATGTGCCACCGCGCCAACTCTTGCGCTTCACGCAACTCGGTGGCATAGCCTTGCGCTTCACTCACCAACGTTTGGTAAGCCACTGTTTCTGGCGCGTGTTTCACTAGTGCCGTTAAGTAATCAAACGTAGTAGAAGCCAAGCTTAACGGGCGCTCTTCTAACGTGGCGCGGCGGGCGTGCAAATCCACGCGCAAAGCGCCCAACTGCCGATAACGGTCATTGGCCGCTTCCACCGGCGGAGCCAGAACGGGCGCGGGCTGGCCGTTCTCCAAGCCGGTGAGTTCGGCCCGCAAGTTATCAATCTGCGCTTCAATGGCGCGCCGCCGCCGCTTCACCGTTTGTTCCGTAAGCACGGAGCGCGTGCGCGCCAACAATGTATGCGGTGGCACAGGCTTGAGCAAATAATCGGTAGCATCCAGCCGCAGAGCTTCCACCGCGGATTGCAAAGTGCCGTGTGCGGTAATGATGATGACGGGCAGTTCCGGGTGGTGGCGATGAATTTCACGTAAAACTTGCAGGCCATCCATCTCCGGCATCCGAATATCCAAATAGGTGAGCGCGTAATTCTGCGCGGCCAGCCTTTGCAAAGCCTCGGAACCGCTGGCCGCCGTGGTAACTCTAAAGCCGCCTTCCCGCAGAATCGCCGCAAACGTCAGCCGCAAATCGGCTTCATCATCAATCAACAGGATGTGGTCTGAGTTCAGCATAAACGTCTCACTCCAAATTCAACGGCGCTGTGCCCAAACGCGTGAACACTGGCCCGGGCTGAGCGGCCGGCAAGCGAAGCGTAAACTTAGTGCCGCGCCCCACTTGGCTTTCCACTTCAATGCGGCCAGCGTGTTGTTGCACAATATCGTGCGTGATGGCTAAACCCAATCCGGTGCCGTTGGCTTTGGTGGTGAAGAACGGCTCAAACACCGAGTTCAGTGCGGCAGGGCTGATGCCGGAACCAGTATCGGCCACCGTTAGCCACACCTCGCTCAAGTGCGGATGATTTTCCGTGTTGAGGTGCAGGTGGCCGCCGTTGGGCATGGCATCCACCGCGTTCAGGCACAAGTTCAGGAGCGCCTGCTTGAGTTGATCGCGATTGCCTAAGATGATGGGTAACTCCGGGTCAGGCGCAAACTCAAATGTTACGCGGCTGTGCCGCAAATGCGTAGCGATGAGTTTATGAATGTGCATCACCAAAGCGTTGAGTGATTCCGGTTCAAAGCTCTCGCTGGTGGTGGGACGGTACGTTTCGCGCAGGCGGCTGATGAGTTCCGCCATCCGGTTACCTTCGGTGATGGCCACTTGTAAATACTCACGCGTCAGTTCCGCCAAACAGGGTTCTTGATTAATAAGATACAGCGCGTTCTGAATGGCTTGCAATGGATTGTTGATTTCGTGCGCCACGGAGGCCACCAAGCGGCCCATCGCGGCCAGCTTTTCGTTCTGCACCAATTGCGCGCGCGTAGCTTTTTCTTGCTGTAAGGCTTTGCTCAGTTCACCGTACAAGCGTGCGTTGTGCAGGGCCAGCGCGGCGTGGTTGCCCAGCGTGGCCAGCAAGCGCTCATCATCGGGTGAGAAGGCATGGGGGGCCGCGCTTTGAGCGCTAAGCGTGCCCAGCCGGTGTACGCCGCTCTGTACCGGCGCTACTAGCAAAGACCGGAATGGTGTCTGCGGGCTACTCATCATGTAGCGGGCATCCCTCTGCGTATCTGGCACGTTGATGACCATGCCCTGCGCCATCACCAATCCGGCCACGCCCTCACCGGGCCGCATCACCAATTCGCCGTGCTGTGGTTCTGGCCGGCCAGAAACTGCCATGGCGCGCAGGGTTTGCGCCGGTTCATCCAAAACGTGTATTACCGCACGCTCGACGTGGGGGATGATTTGGCCCACGACTTCCACAATCATTTGGAAGATGGTTGCTAGGTTGAGCGTTTCATTCAGCGCTTGTGTAATGGCGGCCAGTGACTCAGTTTCTTGCAGGCGGCGGCCCAAGTGCGTGTGGCGGCGGGCGTTATCAATGGCGAGGGTGGCCCAAATGGCGGCCAACTCCAGCACGCGCAAACCTTCCGCATTCGCCATATCCGCGCGCGGCTGTACGGCTTCCATCACCCCAATAATCTCGTTCCCTAGCTTCAACGGCACCGCCAGCAAAACTTCATCATGGCACTCGCCCAGTTCAATTAAATTATGGTTGCCACAATGACCTTGCGTGGCTTGACCGCTGGTTAACACTTGCCCAGCCACGCCGGTGGTGGCGGCCACGCGGTAGCCTTGCAGTGTGGCGGCAGATAGTCCGCCCACCGCCGCAAACACCAATTCATCCGCTTCCCGCAGAAGTACGTAAACATCTTCCGCGCCCAACAGTTGGCGCGTGTTCTCAATCACTTGTTGCAATACTACGGGCAGTTCCAAGCTGGCCACTACGGCTTGCCCCATTTGATTGAGCGCTTCGCGTTCTTGTGCGGTGCGGGCCAACTGGTGCACGGCGTGGTTACGTTCCAACTCTGCACCGGCGCGTGTGGCGAAGATGTTGAGAATGGCCAGCACGCGCGCGGGGTCTGGCATCGGACTTTTATCCAGCGCGGCCAAGTGCCCGATTATGTTGCCGCCGGAATCACGCAGGGGAATGCCCAAATAGCTTTCAGCTTCTAGCTTCACCAAGTCTGCATCATGGGGGAACATCTCGCGCACTTTGTTGGGGTGATAACAAATCTCACCGCCAATCACGGCTTCGCACGGCGTCTCAGCCAACGCATACTCGAAATTTTCGCCAAAGTCTTTGCCCATCCAAAACGCCAGCGTCCGCACGCGCGTGCGCGAGGCATCTGTACACTCGGCCACAAAGGCGTAACGCACTTGCAGAGCCGCCGCTAAGTGGCGCACCAAGGAATGAAAGAAGTCATCGCCCGTCACCGCCGCTGTGCCTTCCGCAATGGAGCGCAAAGCGTTGTCCACCCGTTTACGTTCACTGATATCGCGCAAGATGAACACATACGTTTGCCCGCCGTTTTGCCCTAGCTTAGTAATGGAGCCTTCCGCCGGAAACTCGGTGCCATCTTTGCGCCGCCCATAGTTATCTTCAAAGTTGCTAAAGAAGGCTACCGTCTCGGGTGCGCGCGCAAAGTTCAAAAAGCGTTGGCCGTACTCGGCCACCCGTGCCTCCGGCAGGAGTTGGCTCACGGATTGCCCGATTACCTCCGGGGCCGTGAAGCCATACAAAGCCTCGGCGCTGGGGTTGAACTGCACCACATTAAACTTGCTATCCACCACCACAATCGCATCAGCGGCAGTGTTAAAGATGCGGCTGATTTGCGTCTCAGCTTGTTTGCGGCTGGCGGCTTCATACTCCGCGCGCCGCCCGTTATGCCAAATAAAGGCTACCGCCAAGCCCAAACTACCCAGCGCATACGCACCATGCGTGGCCCAGCCGCCCATCACGCCAAACCAGCGTGTGGCCATCAGGCCTTCCGTCATAAACAACCACACGGCGGCGAGGGCCAAGTAAATCAAAACCAAACGGTTTTCCGGTGAACGCCAAAAAGAACGCATAAAAATTGCTCGTTGGAAGATTAGTCTCGGCTGGGCGGGATTTGTTACAGCGGGAGGTGGCAGGTGGAAGCCGCGCGGCTGGCCTGTAACCAAGCAG
>JAEURM010000194.1 GCA_016789245.1 Anaerolineales bacterium | reverse complement strand
CTTTGTACTACGCTCAAGGCCAGCCTCGGACAGCCACCGAGGTGGCCAGTCTAGTATTTCACCATCCCGCCATGCCGAGCGATGAGAAAGAAGAGATGCTGGTGCCGTTTCTACCTGTTTTGCAAGCCGCCCTCCCGCCATCAGAGTATGAAGCCGCGCTGGCCCATGGCCAAACGCTAACCATCAGCGCCGTGGTAAACACATGGGTGGAAAGCTTGAATGATAGGCCGTTAACCGGAAATGCTTTAGGTGGGTAAGCCCTCACCTAGCAAATAGAGCGGCGGGTTACGCTTTCTGCCGCTTCTGCTCTAGCGCGGCATCTAGAAATTCTTGCACATCGCCTTCCAGCACTTGTTTTACTTTCAGGGAGCGCAGGCCGGTGCGATGATCATGCACGCCTTTATCTTTGGTGCTGAGGGTGTAACTACGCACAATGCCGCCCGCCGGTGGCTCTGCTTTGGAAGTTTCTGCTGATTGAAGGTGCAGGCGGATGCGGAGCAGGCGCGCGGCCTCGGCGCTAATATCTTCCGCTGGTAAGTTGCTGGCCAGAACGAAAGGCAATTCACCCTCGGCTTGGGCGGTGGCTTGGGCGTGCAAATGTGAGATGAGTAACCCAGCGCGGTTAACGCTTTTGATGTGCGTTTTTAGCGCCGTGGGCGCGGCGGGCAAATCATCCTCACTTAACTCTGGCAGAACTTGCACATTGGCGGTGAATGTTTGCTTGCTCTCGCGCCCGCTGGCCTTGTGAATCTGCATCATGCGATGTGTGCCGTTCTCAGCCGCCAGTAGGCCATACACGCCAAAGCCGCTCACCGCCAGCACCAACGTTAAATGGCGGCCCTCCGGCGAAGCATCCTCACCAATCACGCTGGCGCTCAGGCCGCGCAATTTGGCCCAGCCCAAATACATCTTAGCTAGTGTGGCCGCCCACTGCCGCGCACCGGTGGCTTTGCTCTTAATGCTGATGATGACGTATGCGCCCAACGTATCGTACGGGCCGCTGAGGAAAGAAGTGAACTCGATGCGGGGCAGTTCCGTGTTGAGAAATTTATACGCGCGCGTCACGGCATCCAGTGGCGGCGCGCTCTCGGCGCACAGCTTGGTTAAGCTATCCAAAGCGTGGCGCAGTTCGCCCAGTTGGTCTATCAAACCAGAAGCTTGTTGATATGCGTCTAGCTTGCGGCGGGCGGTGGCGGCATCGTTCCAAAAGTTTACATCGGCCATCTCAATCAGCACGCTCTCCCGTTCAGCGCGCGCGGCTTCCAATCCGTAAATTTCTTCCAGCGCTTCCACGCGCGCGGCCAGCACCGGCAGGGCGGCGCGGATTTCATCCAGCGTGGCCTTGCTCTGGCGCTGTTGCTCCGTGTCACTTGGGCTGGCCAGCGTTGGCGCGAGATACGCGGAAAACACGCGGCCATTTTTTACATACAGCCGGATGGTGCCGCCCGTTAGGTCAGCGGCCAGCGCGTTAATTTCACGCGCCAACGGGTACGTAATCGTCTTTTCAATTTGGCGTTTGAGATAGCGCGCACCATAGTGCGGGCTGTAGCCAATTTCCACCACATGCTCAATCACTTCATCCGCAATTTCCACTTCAAACGCGCGGCGCTGTAAGCCTTGCCGCTTGAACAAATCACCAATTTCCCGCCGCGCAATATCGGCCATCACCGCGCGCGTAAGCGGATGAAAGATGCAGACCGTATCCATGCGGTTGATAAATTCCGGCGAGAAGTAACTTTCTGTTTCACTCACCACGCGTTTCTCGCGGCTTTCCGTGGTTTCGGGCACGCTAAAGCCCAAGCGGCCATGTTCCACCATGCGCGCGCCAAAATTACTGGTGATGATGAAGATGCAGTTGCGCAGATTGATGATTTCATCGTTACCGTTAATCAGCAAGCCTTCATCAAACAAATGCAAGAAGCGGTTGTAAATGGCCGGGTGCATCTTTTCAAATTCATCCAGCACTAGCACGGCAAACGCACGGCCGGCCAGCCGGTTGGTGAGCAGGCCGCGCCTAAAATTCACGTCTTCTTGGTACGGATTGCCAAACAACTCACCGGCTTGGTACGGCTCCACGTAATCGGCCATGTTGAAGCGGATGAGGCGCTCACGTTCACCGTAGAGATACTCCGCCAGCGTGCGCGCTAGCTCTGTTTTGCCCACGCCGGTGGGGCCAAGAAACAGCAAAACGCCCATGGGCCGCAAGGGGTTGTTCACGCGCGCGCGGAGCAGACTAAGAATCTGCACAATGGCATCCACGGCTTGGTCTTGCGCCAGCACGCGGCTTCTAAACAAGCGCCGCACTTCATCTTCATTGAACGGCACAGAATCATCTAGCAACATGCGGGGCAGGCCGCTCTGTTCGCCGTAGCGCCTAGTTACATCTTCGGCTGTTAGCACCGCGCCGGGGCCGGGCCGCGTTACGGCCAACGCATCTTGAAGCAAATCAATAGTCTTGCCCGGTTGCGCGCGGTCAAGCGCGTAGCGTTGGTTCAAATCAATGGCTTGCTCAATGGCTTCCGGTTGAATGGTGATAGTGTGCAAAAGACTCAAATCATCCGCCACGCGCTGGATGATGCCGCGCACGGTGTGCAAATCTGGCTCGGGCACGCGGATGCTGAGGAACAGCCGCTGGAAATTGGGGAATGTATCTGAAACACGCCGCCACGCATTATCTTCCGCCTCCGCCAAGCACAAGCCGGAAAAACGCAGAAGCGCGTTGCCCAGCGCGTATGCCAAGTTCATGCGGGAATCATCCCCAATGGAGGCAAACACGCGCGAGGCACCCACTAAATCTTCAATGAACAAAATCACTTCGGGCCGCTGGCTCCACTCCGTGAGAAATTGCTCCAGCGCGGATTGCCATTGGCCGGGCACGCCCAGCCCGGGTAGGTTGGCCGGGTTGAAGCGCCACACCTGTTTGCCTTTAAGTTCAGCCGGGGCTTGGCCGTTGGCAATAGCGTGCGCGGCGGCCTGTATCACCGCCGTTTTGCCCACGCGCGCGGCGCCCAGCACCACCACGCGGCCTTTCAGCGGGGAGGCCAACGCCTGAAGTACCTGCGCCACTTCGGCCTCGCGGCCATACACTTCCGCTGGTGGGCGTACGGTGATGTTATCGGCAAACGTTTCAAAGAGGGAGCGGGGAGGGTGTTCGGTCATGGGTAATCAACAAAAACTAAATCCAACTTCTTGATTCGGCCTTCATTTTGAGATAAGCATCCTGAGCGCAGTCGAAGGGTGCGGGCTAGGTCTTTAGACGAGTGACTTCTAATCCATGCTCCTTTCTTTTTGCGGCTCCAAGCTTTGATTTGACGCTCACGGCGAAAGGCATCATCGTGGTGCGTGAAGGATTCTGACCAAACTAAAACCACTGGACGACGGGATTGTGTGTAACTATCTTCAAATGTACCGGCGTGATGTTGCTCCATGTGACGTTCAAGGTTATCAGTCATACCAGTGTAATATGAACCATCTTTGCATTTGAGTACGTAAACGTAGACCATCGAACGTGATTATAACGGCCTCTAGGAGAGTTCTACCTATTTTAGTAACAAGCACCCTGAGCGGAAAGGTGTGGGCTGGGTCTTTGGAGTAAGCGCGGCATGCTTCGACTGCGCTCAGCATGCCTACCGTAATTTTTAGGCCCGTTTCAACGTTAGACCGTAGGCCAATCATTGGTTGACCCATACGCGGCGGGTGGCTACAATCGGGCGGCTTTGGGGAAATTAATACCGAAGGTTATTTGGAATGGAACAATTTGTAATTGAAGGCGGCCAGCCGTTGAGCGGAACCGTGGTCCCGGCTGGAAACAAAAACGCCGCCTTGCCCTTGCTAGCCGCTTGCTTGCTAACCGCCGAGCCGGTGATTTTGCGCAACGTGCCCCGCATCCGTGATGTGGAAACCATGCGGGCCTTAATCAGTGATTTGGGCGCACACGTAGATGATTTGGATGAGCATACGTGGCGCATCCACACGCCGCGCATCCAAAAAACAACGTTAGATGCGGAAT
>JAEURM010000193.1 GCA_016789245.1 Anaerolineales bacterium | reverse complement strand
TGGCCAGCGCCTTCTTCCACCACCTGCGCTACGTTGCCCTTCTCTTGCCCGGGTAAGTGGCTATAAATGAGGATGGGCCGCCCCACAATAAACGCTTCGTTGATGGTGCCCGGCCCGGCCTTGGTTACCAGCACATCCGCCGCGCGCAAAAGTTCCGGCATGTTCTTGGCAAAGCCGTACACGTGCACGGGCAAGTTCCAATGCGTGGCCAGCAAACGTTGGCGCAGTTTTTCATTGCGGCCACACACCACCGCCACTTCGCACTCTAGCCGGGCGCGTGAAATAGCGAGCGCCATTTTGCCCAACGGCCCCATGCCCTCCCCGCCGCCCGCAATCAGCACTACTGGCTTTTGGCCCCAACCCAATTTTTCTTTGAGATGCGGTTGCGCCTCGGTGAGGGCGCTGAATTTTTCTGAAACGGGCAAACCGATGACGCGCACTTTTTCATCCGGCATACCATAGCGGCGGGCCAGTTGCCGCGCGCGCTCTGTGGCCACAATCACCAAATCCAACTGTGGGTGGCACCACGTCCGGTGAAAGGTCACCGGATCTGTTACAACCGTAATAAACGGCGTGGGCTGTGGGCGCAGAAGCTTAACTAACTGTGAAAGAATGGGATGCACCGAGACATATACATCGGCCGGATGTTCACGGAAAAAGCGCTTCATGGCGGAAGTGATATACGGCCAAATAACGGCGGCGTACGAATGATAGCCCAGCCGCGTGTTGGTGAAGCCGTAACTGAGCGCCCATTCCCAGGCTGGGCCACGGGTGGCGCGCACGTACCACTCCGCCGAGCGGTTAAACGGCGGCGGGGCGTAATCCCGAAACACATCTACGGCGTGCGTTTCTAGTTCGGCGCCAAAGCGGGCTTGGAGCGCAGTGCTCAACGCCTCCGCCGCACTGCGGTGGCCGCCACCCGTATCTGAGAAGAGAAAGATAAGACGTTTAGGCATCCGTAATTCTTGTTCTGCGCCCTTACCTAATCTTTGCAAAAGCGGAGTATAGTCAGGCTATCCATTTCCACAAGGAGCAAACATGGCCGCTAAATTTGAATTGAAGAATACTGAAAACGGGGAATTTGCCTTCAACCTGAAGGCCAGCAACGGGCAGGTAGTGCTTACCAGCCAAACGTATGCTGACCGGAAGAGCGCGCTGAAGGGCATTGAATCCGTGCGCAAACATGCCGCGAAAGATGGCAACTTTGAGCGCAAGGTAGCCAGCAATGGCAAGCACTACTTTGTGCTGAACGCCAGCAATGGGCAAGTGATTGGCAAGAGCCAGATGTACGCCTCGGCGGCCACCATGGCCAACGGCATCGCTTCGGTGATGAACAACGCTGGTGGTGCCGAACTGAGCGATATAACGACCAAGTAACTTTTTACAGCTCTGGCTGAAACGCGGCTGGACAGAGACGCACGGAAATGACCGTGTGGTTACAAAACTCTGGGCCAGCCGCGTTTTTGATTCTTTAGAGCGCTCGGGCAAAACACAACCATGTCACTGCGAGGCGGCCCGCCGCCGCCGATTTATGCCCGCAAGGGTAAGCAGTCTCCTTTCGCATGACAGTCTCTGCTTTTGGAGATTGCTTCACTCGCTTTGCTCGTTCGCAATGACAATTACTCGATTCAGACTCCGATTGTTTTCTAAAGAATCATCAGCGGGTGCAGTTGATTGCGTGGCCATTTTGCAACTGAACTATTTAGGCTAGCAATAAAACATCTGGTTTTTCGGCCAATTCTTGGCCCACTCACCGCCACGCCAGCCATCGGTTGAAACCGACGGCTGGTAGCGCAAAACCCGCAAAGCGGGTTTCCTAAACCACTAGCCGTCCGTTTCCGCGCCTGCTCAGCCTGCGGCCCGAATGGGCCGGCGCAACGGATGGCGCTCCTAAATCTTCTGCTAGCTTTATTTGTTAATCTGTAACATCGCCGCGCGAGCTACACCGCGCGTTCATTCACCCAACGCCGAACGATGGGCAATTCTAGGGTGTAGCCTTCCGGCCCGCGCGCTCGGCGTTTATGCTTGCATCCTTCTTTTCATTTGGCTCGCTCATTTTCCCTCCGCTAAACGCAATTTTATATCCCTAAATCCCTCACCCCTAATCCCTACCCCTTCCTCCCAAATTGCTTCTCCAGCGTATCTACACTCAAATAAATCATGGTGGGGCGGCCGTGGGGGCAGGTGCGCGGGCTTTGGCATCGCTCTAGCTGGCGCACCATGGTGTTCATTTCTATGCCGGTGAGCGTTTGCCCGGCGCGCACGGCGGCGCGTTTGCACACGCGGGCAATCAGCCGCGCTTCCACTTCGGCTTGCAGAGGCGTTTCATCTTCTTCAAAATCCTCCACCAACACGCGCACAGCTTTGGCCGGGTCAACATTCCCTAGCACAGTGGGCAGAGAGCGCACAATAAACTGGTTGCCGCCAAACTGCTCCACGCTAAAGCCAATTTGGTTGAGCACGGCCATTTGTGAGATGAGCAAGCTGGCGGCGGCGGGCGGCACTTCTACCACGGCGGGTTCTAGCAAGGCTTGCGAGACGATTTGCGCGGCGGCGCGTTGCAGGCTAAAGGCTTCATACAAAATGCGCTCATGGGCGGCGTGCTGGTCAATCAGGTACAAGCCATCCGGCCCCTCGGCCACAATGTACGCCGCGCCAATTTGGCCCACCACGCGCAGGAGGGGTACATCTGTGGCGGGAAGTGCGGGTTGCTCTGCATTTGCTGGAGTGATGGGGAGCTGGGGCGCAGGGGGAGCGGACGCGTTGGGATTTGGGATTTGGGGATTGGGATTTGTATCACTCAGCATCCCCCACTCTGGAGACCATTGCAGGCTGGGCCGTGGCAGGGGCACATCATCTGCGCCGGCGCTCCACTGGCGGATTTCAAATTGCGGCACAGGCGCGCGCTCCATCAGCGCCTTACGCACCGTGCGCTCTACGGCTGTGAACGCCGCATCGCTACTGCGGAAGCGCACCTCGGCTTTGGTGGGGTGAACGTTCACATCCACTTCCTCCGGCGGGAGCGTGAGCTGAATCACCGCCAACGGATAACGGCCCACCATCAGCATGGTGTGGTACGCCTGCAAAACCGCCGTGCTCAGGCGGATATCTTGCACCCAGCGGCCATTTACAAACAGCGTAATATCTTTGCGATTGGAGCGGTTGAGGGCGGGCGGGCTGATGAAACCTTTGACGTGAATGGCGCGGCGGGCGGCATATTCGCCGCGCGGCTCACGCAGGGCTAAGTCATCTTCATCATCCACCGCCGCCGGGGGTGTGGCCGGTGTAATTGGATTTTCGGTGTTGATTTCAATCAGTTGGCGCGCAATTTCCACGCCGTACACATTCACCAGCACCTCCCGCACTTCACCACTGCCGGTAGATTGAAACGCCGTGCGGTTATCCAGCATCAGTTTCCAGCGCACGGCCGGGTAAGCAATGGCGTAGCGGGAAATTAGGCCAGCCACATGGCTCCGCTCGGCCGTTTCGCTTTTAAGAAATTTCAGCCGCGCGGGCACGTTGTAAAACAGATTTTCAACGGAAACCACCGTGCCCTGCGGCGCACCGATGGCGGCGCGGCTCACCACTTGCGTGCCCTCCAGCCGCAGTTGCGTGCCGGTGGTTTCGTGCGCGGCCCGCGTCATCACGCCTACGCGGCTCACGGAGGCAATAGAGGCCAACGCCTCGCCCCGGAAGCCCAAGGTGTGAATCTGAAATAAATCATCGGCCGTGGCCAGCTTGCTGGTGGCGTGGCGCGCAAAGGCTAACTCCACCTCGGCGGCGGGTATGCCGCTTCCATCATCCGCCACCCGGATTAGGTTGCGCCCCCCACCCTCCAGCGTAACGGTGATGGTGCGCGCGCCCGCGTCCAGCGCGTTCTCAATTAATTCCTTCACTACAGAGGCGGGCCGCTCCACCACTTCTCCGGCGGCAATTCCCCGAATCATCTCTTCCGTTAACTTCCGAACCTTCCCCATTCCCAGATCCTCCCAAAAAGGAGACCGACTTATTTCAACTTTACC
>JAEURM010000192.1 GCA_016789245.1 Anaerolineales bacterium | reverse complement strand
TGGACTTGTTCCAAGCCGTGGGTGCGAAGCTCGGCCAAGCCAACGTGCTAAAAGCGATTGGCGATGTGCAGGCTTTTCGCAAAGAGAATGACGCCGCGCTGGCCAGTTATCAGCAAGCCTTGGACTTGTTCCAAGCCGTGGGTGCGAAGCTCGGCCAAGCCAACACGCTCCAATCATTGGGCAAGTTTCAGATGCAAACCGGAAACGCTGAGGAAGGCATTAAAACTCTCCAAGCGGCCCACGAACTACATGAAGCTATCGGTGATTTAGTGGGTCAGTTCAATATCCAAGTTTTTCTTGGGCAATTGCTAGCGCAAAACGGCCACTTTGAGCAAGCAATCTCCATGCTTCAAGAGGCTGATGCATTACTCGCCCGAATTGATGCCCGTCATCCGGTACGCGCCCAACTAAAAGAATTTATCACTCAACTTCAAGCGCAATCCCCTAATCCTTAATCTCCAATCCCTAACCCCTAATCCGCGCCATCGCCTCCACCAGCCGCGCGTCATCCATGCATAAAGAAACGCGGATGTAGCCAGCGCCGCTGGGGCCAAAGATAGAGCCGGGCGTTAGGCTGACGCCGGTTTTGGCTAATAGTTCATTGGTAAATTGCACATCATCCCCGCCCTCGGGCAGGCGTGCCCACACGTAAATGGCGGCGGCGGGCGTTTCCGCCTGTAGGCCAGCGGCGCGTAGGGCGTTCACCACCACATCACGGCGGCGGCGGTAGTGCGCGTTGCGGGCCTCCAGCCACGTTTGGTCACCGCTCAGTGCGGCCACGGCCGCATCTTGCACGGCCTTAAACTGGCCGGAGTGGGCGTTGCTCTGCAAAGTGCTCAGGCTCTGCACCACCTCCGCGTTGCCCACCGTAATGCCCAGCCGCCAGCCGCCCATGTTGTACGTCTTGCTCATGGAGTGAAATTCCACCGCCACGTCTTTCGCGCCCGGCACTTGCAAAAGGCTCGGCGCGCGGTAACCATCATAGGTAATCTCGGTGTACGGCGCATCATGTGCAATGATGAAGTTGTAACGTTTGGCCAGCGCCACGGCCTGCGCAAAAAACTCTAGCGTGGCCACCGCGCCAGTGGGATTGTTGGGATAGTTCAACCACATCAGCCGCGCGCGCCGCAAGGCCTCTTCCGGCAAAGCGGCTAAATCTGGCAAATACTGGTTTTCTTGAAGCAGTGGCATATGCACCACCTCCCCACCCGCAAAGCGCGCGCCCATGCTGTACGCCGCGTAGCCCGGGTCCGGCACCAACGCCACATCGCCCGGGTTCAAAAATGCCAAACTCAAATTGAACACGCCCTCCTTCGCGCCAATGCTCAGTGCGGCTTCATGCGGTTCCAATTCCACGCCAAAGCGTTTGCCGTACCACTCCACCCACGCTTGGCGGTATTCTGGCGTGCCGTTGTAGGGCATGTAACCGTGGTGGCCTGGCTGTTCGGCGGAGCGTGCGAGCGCGGCCACAATGTGCGGCGCAGGCGGCAAATCCGGTGAGCCTGCATCCAGCCGGATTACGTCCCTGCCCTGCGCCTTGAGGGTGGCAATGCGTTGGTTAAGGCTATGAAAAAAATACTCCGGCAAGCGGCTCACGCGCTCTGCTGGCGAGGTGCGAGGGGAAGGCATGTAACAACTCCAAGTGGGAAGGTGGCGGAATGATACAAGGAAACTTGTTCATTGGGTGATTGAATGATTGAGAAGTTGGGTGAGAGGGGTGCGGATAGCCTAAGTGCATTCAAAAGATGATGAACTATACATTGCCACCTATCTGAGTGGCTACGCGCATTACTTTTATCCGCCTGTTTCCAATCCATTTCCACCGCATTTCTAACTGGCACTAAACTTGCATCTCATAATTGACGTTGATTCTCACCAAGACTATACTCAAGGCTGAACCCCATGCTCCAGCAAGGCCATTTTTTAGAAACTCGCCAGCACCAAACTACGGCGCATCTTGCTCAAACGATGACGTTTTTGCAAATGTCTACGCAAGAGTTGGAGGTGGCCCTTCAGCAAGAGCTGAACCAAAATCCGGCGCTGGAACTGGTGGAAGAATTGCGTTGCCCGCAATGTGGCAAGCGGCTCACCCGTGTGCCGTGCCCAGCCTGCGCGGCCCCACGCGCGGATGAACAGCCGCTGGTGTATCTCACGCCGCGCCAGAGCAACTTTAGCGGCGGCTCAGCCGGAGAAGAACTACCGGATGATTTTGAAGTGCGCAGTGTGGAGCGGCTGGATGAGCACATCCTGCGCCAAATTGCGCCCGCACTAGCTGTTAGTGAGCGGCCTATTGCCGCCTACTTGTTGGCGCGGCTAGATGATGATGGCCTACTGCCAGAACCGCCGCTGGAGGCCGCGCTGTACCTGCGTGTGCCGTTGGCCGCCGTTGAGCGCGTCCTAAAGCTGATTCAACACGCAGACCCGGTGGGCGTGGGCGCGCAAACGCCGAATGAATCACTTTTGATTCAACTGGAAGCGTTGGCCAACGGGCGTGCGCCCAGCGGCGTAGTGGCGGTGGCGCGCCGCATTGTTCAAGAACACTTTGAGTTGTTGGGCCGGCATGATCATACGCGCTTGGCCCGTTTACTGCGCGTGCCCGCCAACTTAGTGGCCGAGGCCGCGCACTTTATTCAACGCAACCTCACGCCCTACCCCGCCCGCGCCGCGTGGGGCGATGGCAAAAGCCGCGCCGGTGAAAACACTTACTACGAACCGGATATTTCCATCTTCACCTCGCGCCAGCCCAACTCGCGCACGCTCACGGTGGAAATTGTTTCTCCGTTGGCGGGCTGGTTACGCGTGAACCCGCAACTTAAAGCGGCGGCCAGTGAGTGCGCCAGTGACGAAGAGCGTGCCAAATGGATGCAAACGGTGGAGCGCGCCGGCCTCATTGCCAAGTGCCTGCAACAGCGCAACCACACCTTACGACGCCTAATGGAAATGATTGCCACCGAGCAACGCGAATTTATTGTGGGCGGCGATGGTGATTTGCGGCCCTTCACTCGCGCGCGCGTGGCTGTGGCGTTGGGCGTGCATGAGTCCACCATCTCACGCGCGGTGGCGGGCAAAAGCGTGGCACTCCCCAGTGGCCGCATTGTGCCACTGGCAAAGTTTTTTGATCGGAGCCTTTCTGTGCGTGACCGTGTGCGTGCCATTGTGGAGACTGAAGCCAAGCCACTGACGGATGATGAAATTGCTGACCGTTTGGCCACTGATGGCTTGCAGGTGGCGCGGCGCACCGTGGCCAAGTATCGCAACATGCTGGGCATTTTGCCCGCCAATTTACGGGCCACAGCCAAAACCAATGGCCGCGCACGTAAGGTCAAACTTCAGCCCATGCCCGCGTTGGCAAGCTTGGCGGTGGCTGTGGGTGCAGATTAGGTAAAAAGACTAGACCTGTCAGGTCTTAAGCCGATTGATAAAAATTCATGAGTCCCTCACGTAGCACTGGGCCACTTGGCCCGCTCAAGCAAACGTTTTTCCCGCGCAATTACTCCACGCGCTTTATGCATGTACTGGAGCAAATGCCTAGCGCGGCGTTTTTGGTTGCGCCGCGCACCGGCGCGTTCTACACCATCAACTCCCGCGCCGCCGCCCTCACCGGCTGGACGCGGGATGAACTGGCGAGCCAACTTTTGGCCGAAGTAATTTTGGATAAAGATGCGCTGGCCATGATTCATGCGCTAGAGCCGGGCGCGGCGCGTACTCTACTCAATGTGCCCATCCGCACGCGGCTAAGCAACCCACTCACGGTAGATTTGCGCGTTTCCACGCTCAAAGATAGTGGCGATATTTTGGCTCTGCTTCAAGCAACGCTGAGTGATGAGCGCCACCAACAAAATGTAGAAAAAACACGGCAGGCGCACTTGGCCTCGGGCTTGCACCAGATTTTGGAACTATTTGAAACGCCCAGCGCCGCCAGCTTGAACAGCCCCTTGGCGAAATTGGCCACCGCCTGCTTGCCGAAGATGCGCTTGAAGCCCGCGCCGGGCGAGATCTTGCTGAATTTCGGCTTGAGCGATTCGGTCGACCACACCAGGCGATGCTG
>JAEURM010000191.1 GCA_016789245.1 Anaerolineales bacterium | reverse complement strand
GGGCAAGCCGCCGCCCACCGGCGTGGTATCCACCGCCGCGCTCCAGTTTTGGCCCACCACTGCCGCCTTCACCGTTAAATCCTGATTGAGCGAACGCGCCGCCATAAACTCCAAACTCAGCGTGAGTGTTTGGCCGCGCCGAACACTGGCGGGCAATGGCTCGGCGCGGGTGAGGATGATTTGTTCATCAAAAGAAACGTAACGCGCCGTGGCCGGAGCGTTAATGGCGGAGGGTGGCTGTTCTGAAACAAAAGTTGCGTAACCCTCGGCCAGCCGCTGGTGCTCATACACGCGCACAGAATCTGGCAAAGAAAAATCCACATCGCGGCCCACGCGCGCGGCATCAAAGAAAAAGGGTTGCGTGGTGCCGGGCGCATCAGTTTTAGCCGTAACCGTGAGGGTGCTGAGCGCCGCTTCGGCCACGCGCACGCCATCTGGCCCGTACGCGCCCGCTAGTAATTGGTAGGTTCCCGGTTGCGCTTCTGGCAGAAGGGTGAGCGTGTAACGGTCTATCAGCACTTCGCCGTTCACGTAGCGGCTGGCCGGATAGTTCACATCTTGCTGGCCGTACAACAGCCCATCCGGCCCAATGGCTTGCAGAAAGAAATTAATATCGCGCGGCGCGCCGTTGATTTTCCACGCGGCCAATAAGGTTATGGGTGATTGGTTATTGATAACTTGATAGCCGAGAAAATCAAGCTCGCCAAAGTTTTGTGCGGCAGAAAGTGCCACGGGCGGCGCGGTGAGCGGCGCATCTAAAATTTGCCACACAGGGAAGTGCGGCGTGGCGAGCGGCACAAAGCGCAAGCCGCTGGCCGCATATTCTGGCTTGAAGAAGCTGGTGACCAGCACTGGCCGCGTGGGCAAAACGGCGCGAGCATCCTCCACCCAGTTTTGTGCGTAGCTTGCGCCGCGCGGAAACACGTAGCGCACAGCCACATCGGGCCGCTGGCCTTCTACTTCCTGCAAATACCACAGCGGCGTGGCCCAATGCCAGTTGGCCAAAATTACGGCGTTGGGCGGCGCTTGTTGTAACACGGCGCGTGTAAATTCACCCGTAGAGTCATCCTGCGCGAGGGCGCGGTAGCCGGAATAGTTATTAGAGAATTGGAGAATTAAGGCGGCTGAAAGAATGAGGGGGCGTAAGATTTTTGTGAAAGGATGACCGGATGAAAGGGTGAGCGGGTGAGCAAACGCAAAACCGAGGGGAATAGTGAGAAGCACATAGGAAGGTAAAAGATACTCGGCGGTTTGCGGCGCGGCGTAAGTGATGGAGAAGAAGGTGTGAATGGCAAAGGCGAAAAAAAGCGCCACGCCCAACTTCCAATTACGAATAATCAATAACACACCGCCAATGCCAACGCCGAGCAAAATTAGCCAGTGCCACTGAAAATTGAGAATCACCCACAACACCCGCAAACGGTCTGGGAAAAGCTCTGGCGTAGCGAAAACGGCCACCGCGCCTAGCGCATCACGCGCGAAAACTTGATCTAAGAAGCCATCCCACGTGCCGGCGTTGGCTAGTGCGCCAAAAGCCTGCGGGCGGAAGAGAAAGTAGCCCCAACTGAGAAACGGAATTAGCCCAGCCGTGAGGGGCCAGAGTTGCCGCACCATCGTGGCCAATCCGGCACGCTTGGGCAGGCCGCCCACCCACATCAGCCGCACTACAGACCAATCTTGAAGCACATAGATAAGTAGAAAGTAGAGGGCTAGAGCCAGCGCCAAAAACACCGTGGAGCCGTGATGCGAGACGGCGAGGCCGAGGCCGAAGGCAAAGGCGGCAAGGGAAAGTTTCCTTTCTTTCCCACTGTTTCCTGAATTTGGGAAAAGAGGGAAATATTCTGCTAAGCCCATCACGGCCAGTGCAATGCCCAACGCCGTAAACATGCGGATGTTGGTGGTAGTGGCTTGTGCCCAGAAGGTGGTGCTGAAGCCGAGCGCCAGCGCCGCGCCCACTCCGGCAAAAGTTGAACCCGTCCACGCTCTTACGGCGCGGCTGACGCACACCAGCGTGAGCGCGGCAAAGAGGGCAGAAAGAAAGCTGATGGCAACGGCGGGTGAGACGAACGGAAAGCGGGAAATGAGCCAGCTCAACAGCGTGTACGCCGCGTAGCCCGGCGGATGTGCCACGCCTAAAATTGCGCCAGTGGTTTGGTATTCACCGGAATCCGCCGGGAGCAAGCCGGGCGCGAGGGTGAAAGTATATAAAGTAAGCGCGCCGATGAAGATAGCGGCATCCGTGAAACGTTCACGCTTCACGGGTGATGAATTACCGTTCATTTGGGAACTGCTACTTCATACGCCGCCACTGTCTCACGCGCGGTGCGTTCCCAAGAGAACTTTTTGGCCCGTTCCAAGCCGCGCGCCCGCAGATGGTCACTCACGCTCGGCTCCACCAAGCAGGTGATGAGGCCTGCGCCAAATTTGCGCGTGTCTTGCGGGTCAATCAAGTATGCGGCGTCACCTACCACTTCATTGATGGAACCGGCATCGGTCGTAATCACTGGTACGCCGCAGGCCATCGCTTCCAGCGGCGGCAGGCCAAAGCCTTCATAACGGGAAGGGTAAGCAAACAGGGCCGCGCCACGGTAGAGGGCCGCTTTATCTTCTTCGGCGATGGGGCCAACGAAGCGCACCGTGCTGGAAATTTCTAACTGTTCGGCCAGCGCTGCGTAATCTTCAAACAGTGCCCCATCTGGTTTGGGCAGTGCGCCAGCTAAAACTAAAGGGTAACTTTCACCCACAGGCCCAGCCGCCCACGTCCACGCGCTCAGTAAGGCGCGCACGTTTTTGCGCACATCAAACCCGCCGAGGTACAGCACGTAACTGCCCGCTTCCACTGGCACGTTGTATTTGGCACGTACGGCTTCATCCGCGCGCCAATCATTCTGCGGGGTAAAGCGCGCATCTGCGGCTAAGGGCACCACGCGCACTTTTTCTTCCGGCACGCCGAGATGTTTGAGAATATCTTGCTTAGATTGGGCGGAATCCGCCAGCACACCGGTCACACCACGCGCGGCTACGCTCACCAGTGAAGTGTACAATCGCACGCGCCAATCACCACGGTATTCTGGCAGAACCAAAGGAATCACATCATGAATAGTCACGATGACGGGCGCGGGTGAGCTAAGCGGCGGCGCCCAATATGGCACATGCGCCACATCGGCTTTTAGTTCACGGCACGCGGCGGGGAACAGTTGTTGTTCAAAACGGACTTTGGCGAGGTTGCTGGAGCCGCAGGGGACTGAGTGAATGTTTAGACCGTGAAGGTTTTCAAAACCTTCGCGGTCTCGTCTATCTGGAATTACCACCACATAGTCATTCTGTGGCGCAACTTGGGGAAGCCAATTGAGCAGAGCGCGCGTGTATTGGCCGGTGCCGGTGTGCGCGTCATGCGCTAAAAACCAGCCGTTGAGAACCACACGCATTACTGCCTCCGCCACGCCCACAAGAAGAAACCCACCAAGATCGCAATCACTCCGGGCGCAGTGATATACAACCCCAGCATAAGAATGGCGCTAATGAGGCGGGTGGCCAAACTCGTTAGTGTGAGTAAGGTGGTGGGTGAGAAAATGGCCAGTGCTAAACAGAGCACGCCCAACACCATTAGCCCGCCAGCGGCCATAAATTGGCGTAAGCGGCGGAAGGCCCATGGATTGAACACTGGCTCATTCCATGAGTATGTGGGCGTGTAACCTTCGGTGGCGGCTGGAGCGTTGCTGGCCGATGAAGCCGAGCGGCGGGCCGGGTCTAACAGCCAATCGCGGGCGGTGTTCAGCTCGCGCATTTGGGCCTCGGCCCATGCTTTTTTCTCCACCGGTTGCACATCAGGGTGCACTTGGGCGGCTTTCCGCCGGTAAGCGGCGCGGATATCATCTTCGCTGGCGTTGGCGGGAACGCCCAGCACGGTATGGGGATTGGAAGCCATGCGTAAAAATTTTACCGTACAATGCTGAATGAAAAGTGGGTGGGAAATAAAAGACCCAAAAGGCCATAAACACCTTTTGGGTCTGGAGCGGTGAACTGGTTGAGCGGGTTTTACTTCACAATGCCC
>JAEURM010000190.1 GCA_016789245.1 Anaerolineales bacterium | reverse complement strand
CCACATAACCTAACGCTTCAGCCAGCAATGGTGCGCCATTGGCACCAACCGTGTACGCAATTCCGGCCAGCTTGTGCGGATTCATTCTATGCGGCACGGCCATGCGGCGCGCTAAATCTACTTGGTGTGCGCCCAGAAAGTTAACGGCAAAAATCCCGGTGGCCGCCAGCAGTGCGCGCGTGTGGCTGGCATTTTCCACGGCGGCCAATACTAACAGCGGGCTAAAAGATACTTGCGTGAGCCAATTAAACGTAATGGCATGCACTTCATTCTCACGCGCCGCCGTCACAACATACAAGCCGTAAGAAATCAGCCGGAGGGCTTCTCGCAGGGCGGCTGGCGTTTGGCCGGGAACTGGAATGGTCACGGTTTGACTTCCACCCACAACTCGCCCGTCATGCCAGCCATCGCATGGTTCACGCCAGTGGTTTCTAGCGGGCAGGTGTATTCATACAAGCCGGGTGCCTCCACCGTAAAGGTGATGATTTTCTCTTCATTGGCGCTGAGGACGACGGACAGCCCCAACCCTGAGATTTCAAACAGATGCGGCGTGGCCACATCTAAATTCCGCAGGCGCAAAGTGATGGGGTTGCCCACATACGCCACCATGCGCGAGGGCCGAAATGCGAAGTTCGTCAGTTCAACGGTGATGGGCTGGCCCTTATCCACCCACACCGGGCTGGGCGTAGCCAACGCAAAACCAGCATCATGCGCGGAAGTGGTGGGCGTGAACTGGCGCTGAGGGGTGACCGTTGGCGCGAGCGTGGCAAATAGCGTGGCCGGCTGAGTGGGCGCTACAGCCGCATGTGTGGCCGCCGAGTGCGTGGCTGGGTCTTGGGCCGTAGGGGCAACCGCCGCTGGTGTGGCGGGCGCACAAGCCGTGAGCGCAAATACAAATAGAAAGCTTGCCCCCCAATTCATCCGAAATGTTTTCATAACTCATCTCCAAAATCCGCCGGTTGGGCGGGTAAAGTATTCAAGCCGGAAGTGAGAGGCACATCCACCTCTAACCGTGTGCCTTCGCCGGGCTGAGAAAACACTACCACTTGCCCCCCAATGCTTTGCGCGCGTTCTTGCATCCCAATTAGGCCCATGTGCCCGGCCGGTTGCCTAGTGGGTGAATGCGGCGAGAAACCCACACCATCATCCTCCACCACCACCCGGAGCCAATTGGGGCTGAATTGCAAGAGAACTGTGGCGGCGTGCGCGTGCGCGTGGGCGGCAATGTTATTCAGAGCTTCTTGAACGATGCGATAGACGGCCGTTTCCACCTCGGCCGGCAACCGCCTTGGCTGGCTCACTACTGTAACAGAGCACGGCAACTGATAATGCTGTAGAAATGAATCGGCATGCCACCGAATGGCCGCCGCCAAACCTTGAGTATCCAAAATCACGGGCCGCAAACCCGCAATCAACCGCCGGTTTTCGGCTTCAATGGTGCGAAGCAAATCTTTGATATGGTGTAGTTTTTCCAGCGCGGGCGTTACCCGTTCATGCCGCAAACTCTGTTCAGCGGCCTGCAGTTCAAACAAGGTGCCGGTGATAATTTGATTGGAGCTATCATGTAAATCACGGGCAATGCGGGCGCGCTCCTCTTCCTGCAAATGCACCATGCTCTTCAACAGCCGCTGGAGCTGGGTGGTTTTAGCCGTCAGTTCCACGCGTGCTTGCTCTAACTCTTCCGTGCGCGTTGCTACTTTCGCCTCTAATTCTTCCCCCGCCTGTTGAAGTTGGGCATGCGTTTCGGCGTTCTTAATCGCAATGCTCGCTAAATCCGCCAGCAAGCTAAGGTACCGTGCGTCATCCGCGTTAAACGGCCGCCGCTGGCCCTGATCCACCACATTGAGGGCACCGATAAAGTTGCCGTGCCAGCGGATGGGCACGCTCACAATGGCGTCAAATAGTGCGTCATCAAACAACGGACTCCGGTGCGGCCAGTGATGATAATTATTCACGATTTGCGGCTCACCGGTGGCGATGGCTTGGCCCGCCGCGCCATCGCCCACTTTGAGGGTACGCACCATGAAAGCAGGCTCAAAATTATGAAACGCCACAAAATGGATGAGGCCGGTTTCAGCTTTTAGCAAGCCGATATTGCTGGCTTGCGCGTGAAGCAACTGCACGGCATGCTTAAGAATGGCCTTGAGCACGGTCTCAAGATTCAGATTGGCCGTGATTTCCAGCGCAATGTTGTGCAAAGCCGTAATCATCTGATAGCGATGGCGCGTTTCCGCAAACAGCCGCGCGTTTTCCAACGCCACGGCAAGTTGGTCGGCCAGCACTTGGAGGGCGGCCACATCTTCGGCGGCAAAGGCGTGTTCATAATGGCTTTGCACATCCAGCACGCCCACCACCTGCTTGCCACGGTGCAAAGGAATGGTCACCGCCGACACCGTCTCGGCCAACAATTCTTGCTCATGGTATTGCCCCACATAGCGCACATTGCCGCTCACAAACAATTGGCCGCTGGCCGCCACCCGCCCCACCATACTCCCCGGCCCGAGCAGAAACCGCAGGCCACGGCGGTTAATCACATCCTGTTCATGCCCATGTGCAATCTGCAACTCCAAAGCTTTAGCTTCCGCATTGAACAAATATAAATGGCTGTGGAAGTAGCCGAGTTGGTCTTGAATCAGGTCTAACACCCGGCGCAAGATTTCGTCCGGCTCTAGCAAGGAGTTAAGTTGCTGGTTCACTTTGCTCACGGCTTCCAGACGTTGCGCTCGGCGGCGGGCTTCAGCGTACAAGCCCGTTATCTCAATCACCATCGCTATTTGGTTCGCAAAGACTTGCGCCAATTCAGCGTCTTTGGCCGTGTAAAAATCGGCTTGGGAATGCAACAACACCAGCAACCCGTGGCAGTCATCGTGTGAGGTCAGCGGAGCCACAATGCTGGCCGCCATCCCTAACCGCGCGGCGAGGCTGAGAAGCGGCTCCTCAGCAGTTTGGCCGGAGCTAAAATGTTTTGCGGCGGTGGGCCAAACTATGGCCGGAGCGGGAAAGGGCAACGGTTGGCCTACCCATTGGCTCGCGTCCGTTAGCCCCGAGGCCGCAATCACTTCAAAACTCGCTTCCAAACGCCATAAGCACAGGCAGGCTTCAAAAGGCACCATGCGGCGCAAATGCTCCAGCACAGAATTGAGTTCGGGTTGTAGACTCGGTGAGATACGGGCGGCTTTGAGGGTGAATGGCTCCAGTGGCGTTAAGTCTGCCTCTGGGCCGCCGGGTAAATTCGTCACGGAAGTAGGCGGGGCATCATCCAGCATGTGGCGAACAAGATTGGTTAGACAAGAAGTGTGAACGGATGGTAACTGACGGCCTTACAATGCGCAAGGCCGAGTTGTTTTTAAGACTGTGATTATCCACACATATTTTCAAGGTATAGTGTGCATCCATACCGGAGTAAAAATAAGGAGTAGTTGATGCGCCCGATTTTGAGTTCTCTGCTTATACTCATATTAACCGCCTGCGCCGCGCCGCCCCTAGCGCCCACTGCTACGCCGCAACCCACCGCAACGCCCATGCCGCCCACTCAAACACCCGCTCCCACACTTGAACCGGCCGTAGATGCTTTCACTATGAATCAGCAATTGGCCCGCACCGTCAATTTGGGCAATGCATTAGAAGCGCCCAACGAGGGTGACTGGGGCATGACTCTGCAAGCCGAATACTTTCAATTAATTAAGCAGGCTGGCTTTACGGCGGTGCGGGTTCCCATCCGGTGGAGTGCGCACGCCGAGGCCAGCGCGCCTTACACTATTGACCCGGCCTTCTTTGAGCGCATTGATTGGGTGATTGCTCAAGCCCGGCAAAATGATTTAACGGTGCTGATTAACATGCACCACTACGAAGAAATGGCGACGGATCCGCGCAATCACCAAGCGCGGTTTGTGGCGCTGTGGAAGCAGATTGCGGAGCGTTACCAAAACCAGCCGCAAGCCGTATTGTTTGAGTTAATGAATGAGCCGAACGGCCAACTCACCGCTAGCCTGTGGAACAAAGTTATGGCCGAAACTCTGCCGGTGGTGCGCACTAGCAACCCTAACCGAAACCTTGTGCTTGGCCCAGCCGAATGGAACAATTTACGGGCGCTTAAAGAATT
>JAEURM010000018.1 GCA_016789245.1 Anaerolineales bacterium | reverse complement strand
AATCGCTGGACAATTAACTCTAACCCCAGTATTTGGAAATCGCGCATCTAAGACATCTCGAACATCAGAAAGGGCAATAGATGAGTTACGTTTTAACTTATCGGTAGGAATACTAGCAAAATAATCTACATCGCTAAACCCCGAAATGCTAGTACCATTACCAAAAGAACCTGACCTAAACAATCTTAACAAAGAAAAGCTTGTCTTCAGACAAGCTTCAATAGATGCGCGGTGTTTTTTTGCCGCATCAGATTCTGCCTGTGTCGGCGTAAGATTAGTTAAAAAATCTCTGAATCCTTCATCTATTGTTCTTGGCATTTTTTCACCACCTACTCAATATAATTGACTCGTTGGCAATGCAACTACCCGTGCCAAATACGTTATTGGCTATATCAGCCCAATACAAGTAATTATATACAGGCAGTAACTATATGAAGCTTATGCACAGCTAATAGATTCACGGTTTTAAACCTACTGCGCCGTCCAGCCGCCATCTACGGAGAGGGTGGTACCGGTGATTTGCGCGGCGGCTTCTGAGCAGAGAAAGACCACAATGCCTCCCAATTGCTCTACAGAAACGAATTGTTTAGATGGTTGCTTCTCCGCCAGCAGATGCACAGCGGCCTCTTCTTGGCTGAGGCCGAGCTGTTGGGCGCGGGCGCTAATTTGCTTCTCTACCAACTCCGTGCGCACCCAGCCCGGCGCTACAGCATTGCACGTAATGCCACTGCCTGCCGTTTCCAACGCCACCACTTTGGTGAGGCCCACAATGCCGTGTTTGGCGGCCACATACGCCACTTTGTTCACAGAGGCCACTAGCCCGTGCGCGGAGGCGGTGTTAATAATACGGCCCCACCCTGCCCGCTTCATGTGCGGCAGAGCGTGATGAATGGTGTGAAAAGCAGATGAAAGATTAACGGCGATGATTTGGTTCCAGCGTTCCGGCGGAAACTCATCAATGGGCGCCACAAACTGAATGCCAGCGTTGTTGCATAGCACATCCACACTGCCAAAGGTGCGCGCGGTGATGCTCACCAAATCTTCAATTTGTTCCGGCTGGCTTAAGTCTGCGCCGTGGTAGGCCGCACGCACGCCGTGTTCCTTCTCCAAGCCAGCGCGGAGGCTTTCAATAGCGCCCGCTTCCCCAAAGCCGTTGAGCATGATGTTGCATCCCTGCGCGGCCAAGGCGCGGGCAATGCCTAATCCAATCCCACTGGTGGAGCCGGTAACGAGGGCCGTTTTATTTTTGAGCATCGGTTTTCTCCACGAAGGGCACGAAGAAACACGAAGGCACACTAAGGAACTTCGTGTTCTTCGTGGATAAAAGCTAGTATTCCACCTTTAAGCCGGTGAGCCGTGAAAGGCCACGTTCCAGAATCAGCAACGGCGGCAGGCAGAATACATCTAAAATTACGGTGATGGTGAAGGCACTGGCGAGAGAACGGATGGTGGCATCTAGCGGGCCGGTGGCCACATTGAGCAGAACAGATGAAAAACCGGCGTACACCAGCAGGCCCACCGCAATGGCCACCACCGCCAGCACAGGCAACCATGTGCGCCGGTCTGAGGCGGATGGCAACATAGAATTGCTCACTACAAACAGCAAATACAGCCACAGCCACGCATCCGGCATACGCGTAACGGCCACTAAGCCTTCTAGCACGCCGCCTAAATCTCCCACGGCCAGCGCTTCGCCCATGGCGGCCACGTTCAGCGGGCCAAAGCTTATGGCCAAAATCACCAGCGTACCCACTATCAACGGTGCCGCGCCAATCAGCGCCTCCCGGAAAATATCTGTTTTTTGCGTTTCCACAAAACCCAAACGCAGTGTGCCATCCGGCAGACGCTGAGGGAAGATGGAGAAGCGGCCCGTGCGCGTCATCAAAATGGTGGCCATGGCCCAGTGGCTAAACTCATGCAGAGCCACGCCCGGCAACATGATGATGGAATACAAAATCATCGCCATGTCCGGGTCTCGGAAAAGCAGAAGCCACACGCCCTGCAAGTGCCGGTGAATCAAGCGCTCCAGCAGAATCAGCGGAACGAGGATGACCAGAAGCCAGAGCCAAGAGAGCATTGAGCGGTAGTAGTTACCGGGTATTTGTTATTGATTACCCGCCGCACGGATGATGGCGGCAAAATCGGCGGGCTTGAGGCTGGCCCCGCCCACCAACGCGCCATCAATATCTGGTTGTTTCATCAGTGATTCAGCGTTGGCGGCAGTGACGGAACCACCATATTGAATCCGCAGTTGATTGGCCACATCGCTAGAGTACAGTTCGGCCAGCAGAGCGCGAATGTACTGCGCGTGCACGGCGTTAGCTTGCTCGGGCGTGGCGGCTTTGCCCGTGCCAATGGCCCACACTGGCTCATAGGCAATTACAGTTTTCAGCGCATCTTCGGCGCTGAGGCCGCTGTACGCCGCGCGCACTTGGCGCGTCACCACCTCGCCCGTCTGCCCAGCTTCGTTCTCGGCCAAGTTCTCTCCCACGCAAACAATGGGCGTGAGGGCGTGCGCAAGCGCCGTCTTCACCTTTTTGTTCACACTTTCATCTGTTTCTGCAAAATACTGCCGCCGTTCGGAGTGGCCGAGGATGACGTACTGCACCAAACCGGCCAGCATGGGCGCGGAAACTTCGCCGGTGTACGCGCCGGATTTTTCCCAGTGCATGTTTTGCGCGCCGAGGCCAATTTCACTGCCGGCCAATAGCTCTTTCACGGTGGCCAGCGCAATGTAAGGTGGGCACAGCACGCGCTCCACGTTACTGATGCTCCCTATCTCCGGCAAAAGCGCGCGGGTCAGTTCCGCCGCTTCGGTTGGGTTTTTATTCATTTTCCAGTTTCCAGCAATGATAAATTTACGCATATAGAGACTCCTCTTGAAACAGGCGGGTGAAATAATTTTACGGCTGTGGCCCAACGGGCTGAACTAACTTATTCAGCGGCTCACACGTGGGCTTAAGCTCTGGCTTTCTATCCCGCAACACTTGTAGGCGGCATAGGGCTTCTTGAATGACCCACGGCGCAGCGGGGTTGGTGGCACGCGGGCGGCTGGCCGCTTCATACCGAAGAATGGCTTCCACCGGCTTGTTCGCCCGCGAGGCGTAATCACCATACACCAACTGCAAGGCCGCAATTTCAGAATTCTTGTTGAGCATAGACTCCAGCTCTTTAGCCACCACCGCCAAATCACCATACAAAATCCGCCACCGTTGTAAGGCCAAGTTGGCCTCGGAGAACTCGCCCGCCGATTGGGCGGCCTCCGTCAAATATGGCGCGGCGGAAAAATCACCGGAAAGTACGTAATAGGCCAGACCCAAATTTTCACGCAAACGTCGGTTCAGCGGATTATTCTCATCGGTTGGCATCACACTAAAGGCCGGTAAATAAAATTGCTCCACCGCTTCTTTGGGGAAATTGTTGGCCAAGGCCAAATCACCCGCCGCGAGGTATACGCCCGGGTCAGCCGCGTTGGCCTGCACAGCGGCGTTCAGTTTAGTTAAAGCGTCTTGGGGCGCAGTTGGGAAGAGCGCGGCGGCTTCATCCACAGCGGCCTTCCACGGCGGGGCTTGGCCAGCCGGTGGCGTGTTTTGCGGTGCAGGTGAAGCGGGCGGACGCGTGGCCAGTTGTGAGGGCGTGGCAGTGGCCGGAACAGATGTAGGTGCGGGCGGCTGAGTGGGATTAAGCGGCGCTAAAGTAGGAACAATGGTGGGCGGCGCGGCTTGGTTACGGCGAAAATAACTAAAAGCGAATAGCACAGCCAGCCCTAGCGCCACCACCACAATCGCACCAATCAGCCAATACACCAAAGCCGATGTTGGCTCTTTGGGTTTAGGCGTAAGTAACGTTGGCTCGGGCTGGGGCGTTACGGCAGTGCCGGCTACAGTAGCCGCCCCGGGCGCAGTGGGCGCGGCCGGTGATACGGGCAAGCCGGCTGGCAAGGCCACCACGCCAGAATCCACGCCCGAAACAGCCCCGCGAAACGCATTCACCATTGCGGCCACATCACCAAATCGGTCAGCGCGGTCTTTGGCCAACGCCTTCAACAACACGCGCTCCACCACTTCGGGCACGTTTACGTTTACACTACGGGGCATAGGCAGTGGCGTAAAAATATGGTCATGGATAATGGCAAACGGCGTATCGGCGCTGTACGGCAAACGGCCCACCACTAATTCATACAGTACTACGCCGAGGGAATAAATATCCGTGCCGGCATCCAAATCTTTCACGCCGCGCGCCTGCTCTGGGCTCATGTAATGCGGCGTGCCCACCATAGAATCCATGGAGAGCGTGCTTTCACCAGCGGAGGCAATGCGCGCCAAACCAAAATCGGCTAAGTAGATGCCGCCCTCCGCGGCCAGCATGATGTTGGAGGATTTAATATCGCGATGGAGGATGCCCTGCTTGTGAGCGTAATCTAGCCCGCCGCCTACGGCTTCCAGCACGCCCAGCGTCTCACGGAGCGAAAGCCGCTCTCTTTGCAAACGCGCTTTGAGCGTTTCCCCTTCAATAAACTTCATCACCAAGTAGGGCGCACCGTTGTGCTCCGCAAAGTCATACACGGGCACAATGTTGGGGTGTTCCAGCTTGGCCACCACCCGCGCTTCACGTTGAAAACGCGCCAAAAAGTTCGCATCTTCTTTGAACGCTGGATGTAAAACTTTAATCGCCACGTAACGGTCTAGGCCAGCGTGGTAGGCCTTGAAGACGGTGGCCATGCCGCCCTGCCCCAATGGTTCTACAACGCGATATGGCCCAACATTTTCGCCGATAGTAAATGACATGCCGAGAGCCTCCGGTCAGAGTTTAACCTGAGGAAGTATGCGCGAGGCGTGTTATGCGCGCAAGCAAAAGTTGTTAGAGAGATGTAAAAACGGACTAGAAACGGAATACGCACTACGAAATACGCCGAAGTAGTGCGTATTCCGTAGTGCGTAGCAAGAGTTACTTATCGTTCAGCGCGGCGAGGCCGGGTAACGTTTGGCCTTCCAGCATTTCTAAGCTGGCACCGCCGCCGGTGCTGATGTGCGTTATTTTTTCCGCCAGTCCGGCTTGCTCAATGGCCGCCACAGAATCACCACCGCCCACTACAGTGATGGCCCCGCACTCCGCCACCGCTTTAGCCACGCCGTTGGTGCCATGTGCAAAGTTGGCAAACTCAAACACGCCCATTGGGCCATTCCACACCACCAGCGCCGCGCCCTTCAACGCTTCCGCATACGCGGCCACGGTGAGCGGGCCAATATCTAAAATGCGCCAGCCCGCAGGCACGCCTTCTTTGATATTGATGACGCGCTTCTGAGCGCCGTTATCAAACGCATCGGCCAGCACCGCATCCACCGGTAAAAGCAACTTATCACCGGCTTGCGCCAGCACTTTCTGCGCCGTCTCCAGCGCCTCCGCTTCCACCAAAGAATCACCCAACGCCAAGCCTTGCGCTTGGAAGAAGGTGTTGGCCATGCCACCGCCAATTAGCACCTTATCCGCTTTCTTCAGCAGATTTTCAATCACGCCAATTTTGTCTGAAATCTTAGCGCCGCCGAGGAGGGCGATGTACGGATGCTTCGGGTTTTCAACGGCTTGGCCGAGATACTCAATCTCTTTTTCCATCAGGAAGCCAGCCAACGCGGGCAAATGCCGTGCTACGCCTTCTGTGGAGGCATGCGCACGGTGCGCCGAACCAAACGCATCGTTCACGTACACATCCGCCAACACCGAGAGCTTCTGCGCAAAAGTAGCGTCATTCTTTTCTTCCTCGACGTGGAAGCGCACGTTTTCTAGCAGAAGCACTTCGCCGGGGAACATGGCGGCGGCGGCTTCTTCGGCCAGCGGGCCAACGCAATCGGCCACCAGCTTCACCGGCTTGCCCAACAACTCACTCAACCGTACAGCGGCGGGGGCCAGTGAATACTTAGGCTCTGGCCCACCTTTGGGGCGGCCCAAGTGTGAGCACAAAATCACACCCGCGCTCCGCTCCAGCAAATATTGAATGGTGGGCAGAGAGGCGCGGATACGCGTGTCATCGGTGACTTTGCCTTCCTTCAATGGCACGTTGAAATCTACGCGCACCAGCACGCGCTTCTTTTTAAAATCGAAATCACGAATAGACTTTTTGTTCATTGTCGCGTGGTCAAGTAGTCGGATGGTCTAGCAGTCGAATAGTCGGATGACTACATGACCACTAGACCAACTGACCAAGAGACTAACTGACTATAGTTTGCTGGCCACCATCGCCGTAATATCGGCCAAGCGGCAGGCATAGCCCCACTCATTATCGTACCAAGCCACCACCTTCACCAAGTTGCCAATCACCAGCGTATCCATGGCGGAATACACGGAGGAGAGCGTGGTGCCGCGCAAATCGGTGGAAACCAGTGGTTCATCCGTGACGCCGAGGATGCCCTTCATAGAGCCGCTGGCATATTCCAGCATGGCGTTGCGGATATCATCTTTGCTAGCTTCTTTATTTAGCACGGCCGTGAAATCCACCACGGAAACGGTGGGCGTGGGCACACGGAAGGCCATGCCGCCAAACTTGCCCTTAAGTTCTGGAATAACCAAACCCACCGCTTTGGCCGCGCCAGTTTCAGACGGCACAATGTTTTGCGCGGCGGCGCGGGCATCGCGCAAATCCTTCGCGCCCAAGTCTTGCAGTTTCTGAGAGTTGGTATAGGCGTGCACCGTGGTGAGCAAGCCCTTCTCAATGCCAAACGCATCGTTCAGCACTTTGGCCACCGGCGCGAGGCCGTTGGTGGTGCAGGAGGCGTTGGAAATGACGTGGTGTTTGGCCGGGTCATACTTATCATTATTCACACCCAGCACCACTGTAATATCTTCGTTCTTGGCTGGGGCGGAGATGATGACTTTCTTCGCGCCGCCCGAGTTGATGTGGCCCACGGATTTGGTGGCGTCTGTAAACAATCCAGTGGACTCAATCACCACTTCCACACCCATATCTGCCCACTTGATAGCATTCAAGTCTTTCTCGGCGGTAACTTTAATGGTTTTGCCATCCACCACCAAGTTGCCATCTTTGGCTTCCACCGTGCCGTCAAACGCGCCGTAAGTGGAGTCGTATTTCAGCAGGTGGGCATTGATGGCGGGGTCAAACAAATCGTTGACGGCTACCACTTCAATATTGTTGGCTTGGCGGGCCTTAATGGTGCGAAAGACCAAGCGGCCAATGCGGCCAAAGCCGTTAATGCCAATTTTCACTGTCATGGGAAATCTCCTTATAGTAAAAGAACACGCCTTACGAATTGCGTATTGCGTAGTCCGTTGAATCCAGCAAATTTATCAGCGCCGCCGCCAGCTTGTGCGGGTCATGCCGCCACGGGCGCTCATCGTCAATCAAATCCGCCGCTACCACTGGGTGCGCCCCAGAACGCACAGATTCTAGCGGAACCCAAGTGAGGTGCGGTAGTAACGTCCCGTGTTGATTATTGTTGACCATCACCAGCGGAAACAGCCCGGCACCCGTATGCCGCTCAATGGCTTCCACATGCTGGTGAACCGAATAACTATCGGTTTCGCCCGGCTGGGTGGCCGTGTTACACACGTACACTTTTAGCGCCCGGCTGGCGCGCACCGCTTCGGCAATATCATGCACCAGCAAATTGGGCATGAGGCTGGTGTACAAGCTCCCCGGCCCCAGCACAATCAGCTCGGCTTCTAGCAAGGCTTTGATAGCGCCGGGATAGGCGGGTGCGTTATCGGGCCGCAAAAAAACTTGGCGGATGGTGCCGCCCGTTTCCGTAATGCGGGATTCACCTTCAATCACTTGGACGGCGGAAGCGCTCTCTAACTCGCCCACCAACGTCACATCACTTAGGGTGGCGGGTAAAACGCGGCCCTGAATATTTAGCACGTTGCTTGATTCTAGCAAGGCGCGCTCAAAACTGCCCGTTACCTCCGCCATGGCCGTAATGAACAAATTGCCAAATGAGTGGCCACCCAAATCATTGCCGCCGCCGAAGCGGTACTGAAACAATTGGGTGGTTAGCGCTTCATCATCCGCCAGCGCGGCAATGCAATTGCGGAAATCTCCGGGCGGCAGAACACCCAGTGTTTGCCGCAAACGGCCAGATGAGCCACCATCATCGGCCACGGTCACAATGGCGGTAATGTTGGCCGTGTGCCGCTTCAAACCACGCAATAAAGTGGAAAGGCCAGTGCCGCCGCCAATGGCCACCACTTTAGGCCCTTTGCCGCGCCGCCGGTGTTCATTCAACACTTGCGCCACGTTTTGGCCCGGCCGCACAAACGGCTCTAACAAAGCGCGGTTGATTTGTGTGATAGCCAACAACATTAGCCCCCCGCCCACCACGCCCAACAGTAACCCCCGTACACCGCGCGGCAAAAATTGCAACGTCAGCACACTGGGCAAAAATGGCATCGCACCCTGCCGGTACAAATCAATTAACTCATAGGCAATGCCTAGCCCAATCAACGTAACAGCAAAAATCAACAAACCAAGCCAGCGCTTAACGCCAATACCGGGCACCAACCAACGAAGCTGGTTACGGAGTGATTTGAGCCAGCGTTGAGTGGAGTTTTCAGTTTGCATGCCAGCGGCCTAGCGCATGATAGCAGAGCCATTTGGCAGGGTCAATAAAAAAGGAGGTATCACACCCCTTTTTGGCTGAAAAGTGCCAATTGTCATCCATCACATCTGGCCTACTTGGGCCAGAGAGAATAGGGATTTTGGGCGAGATAAGCGTTGGTGTAGTGATAATTAGTGGAAACTTCCTTACCCACCCACCCCGGAAGCGGCACGGCTTGGGCTTCGCTCTCCAACTCCACTTCAGCCACCACTAACGGCGCATTAGCCCCAGCAAATTCATCCACTTCCCAAATGTGGCCACCAAACTTCAGCGTCCAGCGCGTTTTTTCAATTAAGGGTTGAATACACAGCGCTTCCAACATGTATGTAGCATCCGCCAGTGGAATTTCATACTCAAACTCCGCACGGCTAATGCCCTCCCGTGCGCCCTTCACAGTTAGGTACGCTTTATCTCCTGCGGCACGCACCCGCACTGTGCGCCCCTTCGCGGCTGAAAGATAGCCCTGCCGATACGCCACGCCTACTGCGCCGGCCCGCCAAGCCTCGCTGGTGACTAAAAATTTGCGCTCAATTTCTGTAGCCATAAATTTATCTCGCGCCAAGCTCGCTAAGGCCGCTGAGTTTTCTAGCGGTCTTGGCGAGAGAAGAATTATTGATGAATGTTTCCCGCCAAGGTTTGTAGCGCTTCCGTATAACTCACACGCGGCCTGTAACCCAACTCCTGCCGGGCGCGGTCACTTGGAATGCGATGATGGGCGCTGGTAAGGTTCACGGCTTCATGGGTAACGGGTGGCCGGTCTGGCAAGCGCAAAACGCGCCACGCGGCTTCACACGCCGTGGCCGCCGCCCGCGCTACACCTATGGGCAATGAACGCGGCTTGGGCAAACCCGCTAGCCGCGCCAAATCAGAAACGTATTGTTTCCACGTGATGCCAAAGTTATCACAGCCGTTGTAAATTTTTCCTACCGCGTTTGGGTGCGTGGCGGCCAGTTTCAGTAAATCCACTAAGTTTTCTACGTAACACAAGCCCGCATCCCGTTCACCATCGCCAATGAGGGCGGGCAAGCCCAGCCGCATTTGCTTGAGCAAGGCTTCTACCCACGGGCGTGAGCCGGCACCAAATACATTGGCCGGGCGCACCACGCTCAGTGGCAAGTTGCGGGCTTGGGCCACCTGCCACGCCAGTTTCTCTTGCGCTTGTTTGGCGCGGCTGTACATCCCCTGTGGCCGGCCAAAGCTTTGCGCTTCATCACAAACCGCTTGGCCAATGAGATGGCCATACACCACAATGCTGGAGGCTAACACCACGCGCGTGCGGGGCGCAACGGTTTGCAAAACATTCCACGTGCCGCCCACCGTTACGCGCTGATACTGCGCCTCTTGGCCCCAATCACCCACCATAGCGGCTAAATGGTAAACAGTGGTTGCGCCTTGCACGGCGAAGGCTACATCCGCTCGCTCGGTAATTGAGCCGCGCACAACTTCCACCACATCCGGCCACAGGCCACTCACATTTTCATCCGGCAGAACGAGCGCCCGCACGCGCTCACCCTCCGCCAGCAAACGCTGAATGAGCCAGCGCCCAATAAAGCCAGAAGCACCCGTTACCAAAGTGAGCGCAGGTGTATTTTCAGCCACAGGCCAAGTATAACGCGTGCCAAACCGCCAACCGTTTGGTTCACCAAGCACGCTTTGCGAGAGAAAACCGTCTGGCCTACAATTCTGGCTAGCCAAAAATCAACTGCCATTTGTGATTTGGCGCAACAATTATCTATGCCCAAACTTCTCACCATCTCTGAAATGCAAGCCCTAGAACGCGCCGCCGATGCCGCCGGTGTGAGTTATGCACAACTGATGGAGAACGCGGGCCGCGCCGTGGCAGAAGCGGTTTTAGAGCGGCTGGGCGATGATTTGGATGCGCACAAAATTGCCGTGCTATGTGGTAAAGGCAACAACGGCGGTGATGGCTTGGTGGCCGCCCACTATCTTTCCAACGCCGGCGCGCGCGTCACGGTGTACGGCGCTCAGCCGTTTGATGAAGCCGATATAAAAATCAAGCGTCTGCGTGAGAAAAGTGTGTTTATGGCCGATGCGGCGCAGGATACTGCGGCGAATGACCAACGCTGGCGCGTGCTCAACCACTTACTCAACAGCGCCACGGTGGTGATTGATGCGGTGTTTGGCACGGGTGCGCGTTGGCCGCTGGGCGGGCCGGGCGCGGAGTTGCTCAAAGAAGCCGCGCAGATTCTCAACGCCCGCACGCCGCGCCCGTTTACGGTGGCCGTAGATTGCCCATCCGGCTTGAACTGTGATACGGGCGCACTAGATGCGGCAACTCTGCCCGCTGATTTAACTGTTACGTTTGCGGCGGCCAAGCGTGGCCACTTCGCCTTCCCCGGCGCAGACGCGTTGGGTGAACTGCTGATAGCAGATATTGGCATTCCCACTGAATTGCTTGCTCAATACCAAGTGGAATTGGCCGAAGAATCAGCCGTGCGGGCGCTCCTGCCGCCGCGCCCCCGCAATGCGCACAAAGGCACTTTCGGCAAAGCCCTAATCATTGCCGGTTCGTTCAATTACACCGGCGCGGCATATTTGGCGGGCGCGAGCGCGTACCGCATTGGTGCTGGCCTCGTCACACTCTCCGTGCCAGATGAAATTCACGCCTTTGTGGCCGGGCAATTGCCAGAAGCTACATGGTTGGCGCGAGATGAAGTGTTGGCCGCCGTGCCCAATTACACCGCCTGCCTGATTGGGCCGGGTTTAGGCACTGGCCGCGAAGCCAGTGAGCTTTTACAAAAATTACTGAAAGGGACGCACACGGCTAAGATGGGCTTCGGTGGGCATGTATCGGAAAGTAAGCCGGTGGCAACATCTTTACCCCCGCTGGTGGTGGATGCCGACGCCCTGCGCCTTTTGGCCGCCCTCCCCAATTGGCACCAGAATTTACCGCCGCACAGCATCCTCACCCCACATCCCGGCGAGATGGCCGCACTCACCGGCGTGGATAAAGCTGAACTGCAAACGGATAGAGTAGCCACGGCGTTAAAGTACGCGCAATTGTGGGGGCAGGTGGTTGTGCTCAAGGGCGCATTCACCGTCATCGCCGCGCCAGATGGCCGCGCTACAGTGTTACCGGTTGCCACCGCCGCTCTCGCCCGCGCCGGAACGGGTGATGTGCTGGCCGGAATGATTGTGGGTCTGCTGGCGCAAGGCGTAGCGCCCTACTCTGCCGCCACAACCGCCGCCTACCTGCACGCCCGCGCCGGAGAGTTGGCCGCGCAAACCCACGGCCAAACCGCTAGTGTGTTAGCAAGTGATGTAGTGGAGGCACTGCCACAAGTGTTAGTGGCAACACATGAAAAGGCCGTGTGACTTACGCTTCCTATTCGCGGTAGTGGCGATTGCAAAAAGCAATAAAGGTTAAGGCAGGCCGCTACGGCGCTCCGTCACCACCTGCAACGCATCCATAATCAAATCCTCCGGCACGGCCACGCCCCACGCTACATCCCCCACGCCGCGCGGCAGGGCAAACTTTAGTTGGCCGCCGGATTTTTTCTTATCCGTGCTCATTAACTGGCGAATGTGAGCGGCCTCCAAGCCCGGGCAGTGCGTGGGCAAGCCAAAGCGGCGCAGAACGGCTAAAACGCGCTCAGTAAATTCTGGGGGAGTCCAATTTAGGTGATTAGTTATTAGTAATTCGGCGTGCAGGCCGATCGCAATAGCCTCACCGTGACGCAGTTGGTAGCCGCTGGCCGCCTCCACACCGTGGCCAATGGTGTGGCCTAAATTCAACGTGGCGCGGCGGCCCTTCTCAAACGGGTCTTCTTCCACCACGCGCACTTTCACACTCAGGTTGCGGGCCAATTGCGCGGCACTGCCAAAGGCGCTGGCGGTTTCTAGTTCTGCAAATTGCTCGGCATCATCAATCAGTGCGTGCTTAATCACCTCGGCCATGCCGGCCACGCGCTCAGCGGTAGGCAATGTGTTCAATACCAACGGATCAGAAATCACCAGCACGGGCGGATGAAACGCGCCCACCAAATTTTTGCCTTGTGGCAAATCCACGCCCGTCTTGCCGCCTAAACTGGCATCCACCATAGAAAGTAACGTGGTGGGCACATTCACCCAACGCACGCCGCGCATAAAGGTGGCCGCCGCAAAACCCACCATATCCCCCAGCACGCCGCCACCCAGCGCAATCACCACTGAGCCACGGTCAAGCCCGTGCTTCAAAAATTCGCCGTACAGCTTTTCCACTGTGGCCAAATTCTTGTGTTGCTCACCAGCGGGCAGAATAGTTATTGGGAATTGGTGGTTGGGAATTGAGATTTCTTTAGCAATGTTTTCGTCTGTGACGAGCAAAGTAGAGCCAGTGAGGCCGCGCTCACGTAGGATTTCGGGCAGTTGGGCCAGCAGGCCATAGCCCAGCGCAATATCATGTTGCAGGCCGGGTGCGCGGAGCAAAATGGCGTGTGGTTTTAGGCGTTGGATAATTGCTTCGGCCACTTGCGCGGGCTGGAGGTTGGCAGTGGAAATTTGCTCTGGAAATGAATCATACAGCGTGCGCCGCGCGGCTAGCAGGGCGTTGAGTTTTTCTTGAGGGTTTTGGCCAGCCAGCAGGGGCCGGTTGCCAGCGGCACTCAGGCGGTAGAGCAGAGTTTCAGCAGGTGCGCGCAGGCAAAACACCACGCCGTTTTTTTCTAGCGCCCGCCGGTTGGCTTCAGTCAGCAGTGCACCGCCGCCGGGCGCAATCACCAAATTATCTCGCGCGCCCAATTCCGTGCACACGTCACTCTCAATCCGCCGGAACTCCGCCTCCCCCCGCTCTGCAAAAATTTCCGGAATAGTGCGGCCAGCGCGGGCTTCAATCAGCACGTCCGCATCAATAAACGTTCGTTCCAACAAAATAGAAAGGGCGCGCCCCACTGTAGTTTTGCCAGAGCCGGGAGGGCCATAGAGGATGATATTCATAAACGATGTGAGGAGAGAATTGGAGGATCGGAGAATTCTCTAATCTCCTAATTCTCCAATTCTCTCTCAGGGCCAGAAAACCGCCGGCTCATTTCGCATTAGCAAATCTTCCAAGCGGGCGCGGCGGAGGGCTTCAAAGCGTGGCTTCATTTCCGCGAGTGAATCACCGCCGAGTTTTTCCAGCAAGGCTTCGGCCAGCACAAAGCTCACCATCGCTTCGCCAATCACACCGGCACGCGGCACTGGGCAAAAATCAGAACGTTCATATTCAATGGGCTTAGCTTGGCCAGTGGCTAAATCTACAGAATGTAAGGGCGTGAGCGTGGTGGCGATGGGCTTCATGGCCACACGTAACACGAGCGGCTGGCCAGTGGTAATGCCGCCTTCTAAGCCACCGGCGCGGTTGGTAGGCCGCACAAGTTCACCCGCCGAATTTTCTTTCAGCACAATTTCATCATGCACGGCGGTGCCTGGCTTGCCCGCGTTGGCAAAGGCTTCGCCAATTTCCACGCCCTTCATGGCATGAATGCTCAACAGCGCCTGCGCCAACCGGCCCGATAAGCGCCGATCCCAATGCACGTGCGAGCCGAGGCCGGGCGGCAGGCCGAGCGCCACCACTTCAAACACGCCGCCCAACGTATCTTTGGCGTGCATAATGCCTTCCACTTCGGCGCGCATGGCGGCGTTGGCGGCATCATCCGGGCAGGCCATTTCATTTTCTAGTGCGCGGGCAATGCGCGCTTCAATGGGCATGGCGTTCACATCCGCTTGCACGGAACCAATTTGTGTAACGTAACTGCCCACTTGAACGCCGAACTGCGCCAGAAGTTTGCGGCACACCGCGCCTGCCGCCACACGCGCCGTGGTTTCCCGCGCGGAGGCCCGTTCCAAACTCATCCGCAAATCACTGTGCGCGTATTTCACCGCGCCGGTCAAATCCGCATGGCCCGGGCGCGGAATGGTCATGGGCGCAACAGCTTTGCCTTGCCACTTGGCATGATCTAAGTTAGGCACTTGCACGGCCACGGGCGCGCCAATGGTAACGCCGGCCATTACGCCGCTGAGAATTTGCGCGGCATCGCGTTCCAACTTCATGCGTGGGCTAGCGCCGGGATATGGCTTGCCGCTGGCGTTCAGCCCTTGCCGCCGCGCTAAATCGGGGTTGATATCTTCAGCGGCTAACGGCAAACCGGCGGGCAAACCTTCAAGGATGGTGATGACGGCCGGGCCATGAGATTCTCCGGCAGTGAGAAAACGAAGTGGCATAGTGAAACGTGAAGCGTGAAACATGAACGTGTGAAGCGAAGCGGCCCGCACGGTTTACGTTTTACGTTTGACGTAGTTTTTCTGCGGCGGCTTGGCGCATCAGTTGGCGCGGCGCGGTTTTACCCGTCCACAACTCAAAGCCTAGCGCACCCTGCTCAATGAGCATGCCCAAACCCGTGGCGGCCCGCAGGCCAGCCGCTTTAGCCGTGCGCGTGAATTGTGTTTCGGCTGGGTTGTAAATTAAATCATACACAAAAGCTTGGGGCGGCAGTAGCACCTCAGCCGGCCACAGCGAGGCTTGAATATTAGGGGACATGCCGATGGGCGTGCAGTTGATGATTAGAACGCAATCGGCAACAGCGGCGCGGAAGCCGGAGGAAGTCCAATCAAAGGCTTGAGCGGAATCAGAGAATTGAGAAAGAAGCGCCTCGGCCTGCTCACGGCGACGCGCCACCATGCGCAGGTGTGCGCCCACACCCATGCAGGCCGCCACCGCCGCCCGC
>JAEURM010000189.1 GCA_016789245.1 Anaerolineales bacterium | reverse complement strand
CCTACACCACGCATACCAACACTGCTTACTTTGTGTACGTGGCGCTGGATGAGCGCGGCAAGCCCACGCCCGCCGGCTCGCTTTTACTTGAGACGGATAATGAACGCCGCCAATGGTCTGCTGCGCAAGAGCGGCAAGCCTACCGCCTTGCCCAACGCCAAAAGAATGAAGGCCCTCATGCCTGAACCGCTATCATCTTTACAAGAACTGATTGAGCAAGTTTCCAGCAAGCGTTTTCTCAAAAACATCTCGCCCGGTGACCGAGGGCTGGCAGATGATGTGCGCTTTCCGTTCTTAGGCTTAGTGGGCCAGCCAGAGATGAAAACGGCGCTCTTGCTGGCACTGATTAACCCAGCTGTGGGCGGCGTTCTGCTGATTGGGCCGCGTGGCACCGGCAAAACCACCGCCGTGCGGAGCCTTTCCGATTTAATGCCGTTTGTTCACCGTTCCTTGTGCCAATACGGCTGTTTGCCAGAAGATATTGAAACCGGCGGCATGGATGCCGTGTGCCCAGACTGTGCTAAGAAATTTGGCGAAGGCCAGCCCCTCACTTATCTTGATCCGGTGAAGTTGGTGGAACTGCCCCTCAACGCTAAGTTGGAAGATGTGGTGGGCGGCATGGATGAGACGCAGGCCACCGTGCATCAGCGTATGCGCATCCGGCGCGGGGTGCTGGCGCAATCTGATAAAAATATTTTATACATTGATGAAGTGAACCTTCTGCCGGATGAAATTGTGGATGCGATTTTAGATGCGGCCGCGCAAGGTTTATACACCGTGCGGCGGGGCGGCGCGGCGGCCACGTATCGCGCGCGCTTTGTGTTGATTGGGAGCATGAACCCAGAAGAAGGCCGCCTGCGCCCACAGATTCTAGACCGCTTCGGCTTACGTTTGATTGTGACCGGCTTGAGTGACCCGGAAGAACGTTTAGAAGCCTACCACCGCGTGCGCGCCTACTTCACCAACGCGCTGGCCATGATTGCCAGTTACGCTGATGAAACCGTGGCCACACGCAAAGAAGTGCAAGCCGCCCGTGACTTGTTGCCCAAAGTGACGTTGACGCGCGAAGCCGAGCTAGCCGGTTTGGAATTAGTGCATCGCATTCAAGTTGATTCCTTGCGCGCGGAAATTACCTTGTTTGAAGCCGCCCGCGCTCTAGCCGCCGCTGATGCCCGCACTCAAGCCACCGCGCAAGATGTGCGCGCCGTTGCGCCGCTCACGGTACGTCTGCGCCGCTCACAATTCATGAGTGAGTATTTCACCTCTCAACAGCAAGAAGAGCAAGAAATTGCCCGCGTGTTGGATGAGTTGATTCCGCCTATTGAGCAGGTGAGCGGGTGAGAAAGTGTGAAAAGGAGCAGGGGCGAATTCACCCTTTCATCCCTTCACTTTTTTCGCCCCACTCGCTTACCTGCTAAACCATGAGCCGCCTTCTCCCCTTCAGCCTCGCCCTCGCCCTCTTCGGCTATTGGATGCCGTGGTTGGCGTTTCCGGCGGGGGCTTTGCAAATGAACGCGTTTGAACTTTCAGAATGGGTGACGTTTTTGCCCGGCGTGTTTATTGGCGAGTTGCCGTTCAATCGGCTGACGTTTGTATTGCCAGCGGCGTGCCTCACATTACTATTTGCCTTAGCCGCCGCGCGCACCCGTAACTCCAACGCCAAAAGTTGGGTGCGGGCCGTTTTGCCGCAAGCGTGGCTGGGCTGGGGCCTGCTTCTGCTGGCCGCGCTATGCCTGAGCGCCGTTTTTCCGTATTACCCATACATCCTCACTGCGTACAAAGACCCGGAGTTTCAAACGCAATTCATTGTGGCGGGTTTGGCAACATTGGCCGTGCCATTAGCTTTGCTCCTGCCAAGAGATGTGGGCTTGTTAGCTCAATTGCTTTTAGCTGGAATTGGCTTGGGCGTGAGTGCGTGGGCTTTGTGGCAACTGTGGCCCGTAGCATCTGAACTGATGCAAACCACGTGGCCGCTCGGCTGGGGCTGGCCCCTTACGCTGTTAGGCTTTGCGCTGGCGCTGGTGGAGGGTTGGAGCAGTTTATTTAGGCCGCGTAGTGGTTAGCGTACTTTACTTGGGTATTCAATTCACTAGGTAGCACCTTGGGCCTGTCGAAGGGTGCGGTAACGATAAGAGAGCGTCCATCGTCCTTCGATCCAGCTTCGCTAGTCAGGACGCTGATTTCAAAAAAAAGCCGATGGTTAAACAAAACAGAGACGGCCTGTTCGGCCGTCTCTATTAATTGGGGATGAAGGAAAAAGATGAGTTACTTCTTGCGCGCGTTGATATACTCAACCGCCTGCCCCACCGTCGTAATCTTCTGGGCATCCTCATCCGAGATTTCGCTCCCGAACTTCTCTTCAAAGGCCATAATCAATTCCACCAAATCCAATGAGTCCGCTTCCAAATCCTCGCGGAAGCTAGCTTCCATGGTGACTTTGCCCGGGTCTGCGCCCAGCCGATCCACCACAATGGCCTTAATCTCTTCATACGTATCCATATCAAGTTTCTCCTTTGCAAATTGACGCGTCCGGTTAGGACGCCGTTGATTGTAAGGTCAGGCGGCATCTTGTCAAGTTGTTTGACACATCACCCTGCCGGTTGATAAGATTTCGTGACCAAGTAGAAAACACCCCAGCATGACAAAAGTTTCGAATACGGCGGCGCAAGACGCCGCGGCCCAAGACACCGCCGCTCGTAAGGCGGATCATATCCGCATTAATTTAGAAGAGAACGTTCGTTCCGCCCTCACCACTGGCTTTGAACATTACCGCTTCATCCACCAAGCTTTGCCGGAGCTTGACCTAAATGCTGTTAACACTTCTGTGAGTTGGTTTGGCAAACGGCTGAGCGCGCCGTTGTTGATTTCTTCTATGACGGGCGGCACAGGCGATGCGGGGCCGATAAACCGCAACTTGGCCGCCGCCGCGCAGGCTACGGGCATTGCCATGGGCGTTGGCTCACAACGCGCCGCGTTAGAATCCGCCGAGCTGGCCGCCACTTTCCGCGTGCGCGATTTAGCGCCTGATATTTTGCTCTTTGCCAACTTGGGCGCGGTGCAATTTAATTACGGCTACACGGTGGAACACTGCCGCCGCGCGGTGGAGATGATTGAAGCCGATGCGCTGATTTTGCACCTGAACGCGGTGCAAGAAGCGGTGCAACCAGAAGGCGATGTGAACTTTAGTGGCCTACTGAAAAAAATTGAAACGGTGTGCAGACAAGTGGGCGTGCCCGTGATTGCTAAAGAAGTGGGCTGGGGCATGAGCGAGCAAGCCGCGCGTCAGTTAGCCAGTGCTGGCGTAGCGGTGATTGATGTGGCTGGCGCGGGCGGCACGTCTTGGTCACAAGTAGAAATGCACCGCGCCAAAACTGAGAGCCAGCGCCGGATTGCGGCGGCCTTTGTGGGCTGGGGCCTCACCACCGCCGAATCTATTCTCAACGTCCGCCGCGCCGCACCGGATATTCCCATCATCGCTTCCGGCGGTTTGCAAGATGGCATTGATGTGGCCAAGAGCATCGCCCTCGGCGCGCGGCTGGGCGGCTTAGCTGGGCCATTTCTCAAAGCGGCCAACGTTTCCACCGAGGCCGTAATTCAAATCACACAAGATCTCACCCGCCAGTTGCAAATTGCCATGTTTGCCGCCGGCACGGGAGATATTGAACAATTGCAACGCACGCCCTTAATCAAACGCGAAACGTAATGCATGAAATGTGAGTCTCGGCCACGGTAAGTTTCAATCCGTAGGCCAAATGCATGCATCACAACTATTACGCTTCACGTTTTACGTTTCACGCTTACTATGTCCCTCAACCAACTCTCCACCTCCACCCTGCCCGCTATTGAAACTGAACTCCGCAACGTTGTGGGCAGTGGCCCAGCGGAATTGCACGCCTATTATTTGATGATGCGCTATCACATGGGCTGGGTGAATGAAAAAGATGCCCCGCTGGATGACCCGCACGCTACGGGTAAGCGCATCCGCCCACTGTTGTGCGTGTTGGCATGCCAAGCGGCGGGCGGAGAATGGGAAACCGCTTTGCCCATGGCCGCCGCCATTGAATTACTCCACAACTTCTCGCTTCTGCATGATGATATTCAAGATAACAGCCCACTGCGGCGCGGGCGGC
>JAEURM010000188.1 GCA_016789245.1 Anaerolineales bacterium | reverse complement strand
TGGTGGAATATCGAGGGCAATGCGCCAAATATGTAATTCCCCAATCACAAGCGCAAAATCATTTGGGTGTGAACGCCAAGTGTGCATCGGCCTGATTGTACTATTTTAGGTATTTGAAACAGGGCAGGTTGTATGTTGAGGATGTGGCGATAAGCGATTTGGTAACGTAATGCTAATAGACAACCGAAAGTTTTGCGTCGCTTCCCGTCCTAGATGGTAGGCGTGTAGGTTAGCCTGAACTTGATACACCAAGACGTGTAAATGCAATCACAACATCTACCCATACAAAATAAAAGCCAAACTTACAACCCGCAGGTCATAGGTCAGGCTCTTATTGTGAGTAGCGGGGGTTGGATTCGAACCAACGACCTCCGGGTTATGAGCCCGACGAGCTGCCTCTGCTCTACCCCGCAATGGGTAGGGTGCCACAGTGTGCACCGATAAAATTACGCCGTTTTCCGGCGCGCGCGGACTATAACACACTCGCAAGACCCAAGTCAAGCCACGTTCACTGTTTGCTCATGTTCTTCAGCTTTCATATAAATTTCGCCCTTTCATTGGTGTTTGGGTGAGTTTTCTGTTTCCGCCTTCACGCCTATAATCACGGCATGACTGATGCGCCCAACCGCTTATTATCTCCAGACCGCAAGCCCGAAGACCAAGTTGACCACGCTCTACGCCCCAAGAGATTGGCCGATATTGTGGGCCAAGACAAAGTGCGTGAAAACTTGCAGATATTAATTGATGCTTCTAAGAAGCGAGCTGAAGCGTTAGACCATGTGTTGTTTTATGGGCCGCCGGGCTTGGGCAAAACTACGTTGGCGCATGTGATTGCCAACGAGATGAATGTGAATGTGAAAGTGACAGCTGGCCCCGCCATTGAACGCGCCGGTGATTTGGCCGCCATCCTCACCAACTTGCGGGCCGGTGATATTTTGTTTATTGATGAAGTGCACCGTTTGGGCCGCGCCGTGGAAGAAGTGTTGTACCCGGCCATGGAAGATTACGCGCTGGATATTGTGATTGGCAAAGGCCCCAGCGCGCGGAGCATCCGCCTGAACTTGCCCAAGTTTACGGTGATTGGCGCCACCACACGGCTGGCCCTGCTCACAGCGCCCTTGCGCGCCCGTTTTGGGGCAGTGTTCCGTTTGGATTTTTATGACCAAGCGGCGATGGAAAGCATTGTGGCGCGTGCGGCCCACATGTTGAAAATTCCGGCGGAAGCGGAAGGCGTGGCCGAAGTGGCGCGGCGGGCACGCGGCACACCCCGTGTGGCGTTGCGCTTGCTTAAGCGTGTGCGGGATTTTGCGCAGGTGCGGGCCGGTGGGGCGATTACGCCCGAGGTAGCCGCGCAAGCGTTGAACTTGCTCGATGTTGACCCATTAGGTTTGGATGAGATTGACCGGCGCGTGCTTCGCACCATCATTGAAAAATATAATGGCGGGCCCGTGGGCTTAGAAACCATTGCGGCGGCCATCAGCGAAGAATCCGATACGATTATGGATGTGGTGGAACCGTACTTGCTACAAAAGGGTTTTATAGACCGTACGCCGCGTGGCCGCACCGTGACCCGTTCCGCCTACGCCCACCTCGGCCTCACTCCGCCGGAGAACGGCGAACAGCCGAAGCTAATCTGACCTAGCGCGTATTGCATATCCCGTCCAACGTTTGATGCAACACGCCATCCGAATTATCAAAATGCCTGACTTAACCACTCTTGGCCGCTTTGTATTCTTGGCTGGCATTGTTGTGATGCTAGTGGGGGCTGGCTTGTGGCTGGCGGGCCGCTTTGGCCTGCCGCTAGGCCGTTTGCCGGGCGATATTCGCGTTGAGAACGGCAACACCACTTTCTATTTTCCGTTGGCCACTTCCATTCTCATCAGTCTTGGGCTTACGCTCCTATTGAACGTATTGGGGCGCTTGTTTAACCGCTAAAAGTTATACAAGCTGGAACGTGTTCGCGGTAACTGTGTGAGAATATAGCCCGCCATGCAACTCATTGATTTTAATTACGAGCTCCCTGAAGAGCTGATTGCCCAAACGCCCGTTGAACCCCGTGATGCCTCGCGTCTGATGGTGCTGGATAAGCATACTGGCTCACTAACGCACAACCACTTTAATCACTTGCCCGAGCTGTTACGCCCGGGCGATGTGTTGGTATTCAATGACACGCGTGTAATTCCGGCGCGGCTGATGGCGCACAAAAGCACTGGCGGGCACGCGGAAATTTTCTTGCTCAAACGGCTAGAAACGCGCACGTGGGAAGTGCTGGTGGGCGGTAAAAACATTCGTCCGGGCGCGCAACTAAAAGTTGAAGGCGAGGCTGATTTGCACGCCGAAATCATTGAGCAATTGGAAGGCGCACGCCGCGTGGTGCGGTTCTCCAAGCCCATTTCGCCTCTGCTTTCGCATGTGGGTGAGATGCCGCTTCCGCCTTATATTCATACGCGGCTAAATGACCCGGAACGTTACCAAACGGTGTACGCGCAAAAAGCTGGCTCAGCCGCCGCGCCCACAGCAGGCCTACATTTTTCTGCGGATTTGTTGAAGCGGCTGGATGAAAAAGGCATTATTGGCACGTTTGTAACTTTGCACGTTGGGCTAGATACCTTTCAACCAGTGGGCGAGCCGATGATAGAGCAACACAAAATGCACGGCGAGTGGTGTGAGATGCGGGGCGAGGCCGCCCAAGCTGTGAACGCCGCCAAGCGGGAGGGGCGGCGCGTGATTGCCGTTGGCACCACCAGCGTGCGCGTGTTAGAAACCGCCGCTCGGCACGCGCGGGCCAGCCAACCCGTTTCTTCCTTTTCCGCCATGACGGATATTTTTATTTATCCGGGCTATCAGTTCCAAGTGATAGATGGCCTGATTACAAACTTCCATCTGCCTAAATCCACACTGCTCATGCTGGTTTCAGCGTTGGCCGGGCGTGAGCACATCCTCGCGGCGTACGAAGCCGCCAAGTGCGAGCGCTACCGCTTTTATTCCTTTGGCGATGCGATGTTGATTGTTTAGACTGTAGAGTTCATGAGGGCGTGATAACACAGGGCGGTGGTAACCGTTTGGCTGGCGTACCACGCCGCTGTTTCGCCGCGAGTGGGGGCCACAAATAGTGGCTCGGCTAGCCAGCCGCCATCATACCGTTGATTTTTCAGAATCAAATCGCGCCATGCGGCTTGCGGCGTGAGGTGTGGGTGCCGGGCGCTGAGGCAGAGCGCTAACGCGGCGGCCTGTGGCGTGCGGATACTGGCGGCTTCGGCTTGAAAACGCTGAGCAAGGCCATCTAGCGCCATATCAACGGCGGCTTGGCTATTTGTGGCCGCGAATTCATTCGCCGGAAACTGATACGCCACCAACAACTCGGTGGCCGCCCACAACGCGTACAGCGGCCCATAAAACAAATTGCCACCTAAGCCAATTTCGTTCCAGCGCGTGAGCCAAGCATGTATTGCAGGCTCAATTACGTTAGAAAATTCTTCGCGGCCAAAACTTATCAGGCCGCGCAGTAAATTGGCTTCCACGGTGAGGCAATTGTTGCCCCACAACACCGTATTTTCCGCCGTATCCAAATCTTCCACGCCGCGCGTAAACCAGCAAGGTAGTTGGCCGTTGGGTTGTATATTGGCCCGCATCCAGCGGAGGGGCGTGGCGAGCAGGGCGCGGTGCTTTTCTGGCTCCGATGAGAGCGCGTGCAAACGCAAAGCCAAACCCAAATCATCCGCATCTGGCGCAACGGCGGGGTGGGGGTAGTAACGGAAACCGCTCTGCGCGTAAGTATCAAACCACGCGGTTACTTGAGGGCGCAGGGCGGGCAAGTGCGGGGCGGCCAATTCCAGTACCAAGCCCACGCCAAAAGTTTGGCTGATGATTTCTGGTTGGCCCAATAGCCCGCGCCGCTGAATTTCCCAACTCTCTTTGAAACTAACATCGGCCAGTAAAAATTGCTCCGCCATCTTCAGCGCGTGGGCGGCGGAGTTGGCCACCGGTGTGAAGCGAACGGCTTGGCGCGGCTGGCCTTTCAGGCTCAAGGTGGCGAAAACATCGGTGAGGTGGGATTCAAAATCTGTGAGGAAACGAAGGAAAGTAGGGAAATAACGGGCGTGAGTGCGGCTGAGGGCAATGTGCGCTAAAGCTTG
>JAEURM010000187.1 GCA_016789245.1 Anaerolineales bacterium | reverse complement strand
TGTTGCGCACCACTATGGCCTGCCGCGCGGCATCATAAAAACTCAAGCGGCCATCTGGTGCCCAGCGCGGCGTGCGGGTTTGATTACCAATTTCGCCCACCGGTTCATCGGCCTCCGTTTCCGGCGTAAACACAAATACGCGCGCATTGCCAAAATCGGCGGAACCATCCACGGTGGGCGTGGGCAGTTGGCGCTCATAGGCCACGCGGCGGCCATCAGGGGAGAAGACGGGTGCGCGGCAGGCTGTGCCCGGGCAGAGTAAAAAGTTCTGCGTAGCGCCAGTTTCAATTTCCACTACATGCAAATCCGCGCCGCCATCTTCCCGCCGCGCGGAGTACACAATGCTTTCCCCATTGGGGTGCAAGGTGTATTCATTCACGCCCAACGGCTCAGCCGTGAGAGCGCGTGGCTCAGCATTCTCAGCCAAAGAGATGAGATACAAGTTATTAGAAGCACCCTCAAGGTAGATGAGCCGCTCGGCCCCTACGGTGAACGTCCACGTCTGCTCACCTAGCAAAGGTAAGCCGAGGCGGCTTCGGCCACCGTTCAGCCGGAAGGTGACGGTTTGTTCGCGCGGCCAAGTTTCGCGCGGCTTAATGGTTAGTTCAGTAAATTCCGCGTTCCAGCTCAGCTCGCCTAAATTTTCCGGCTCACTGGTAATGGCGGCCTCTGCCATTGGCTGAGAAAACGCAAACCGTAAACGCGTATGTGGGGAAACATCCACTGCACCAGAGGCGGGGGCAACGCTCACCAACTCTGGCCGCAAAAGCGCAAAACCGGCTAAGGCGGCCACGGCCACTGTTAACCCAATGAGCAAGGCCACGCGTGGCCAACGCGGCCCAGTTTGACGACGAAAGCGCATAGTAGGCATTATAAAGAAAAAAGCTGTTGGGGCTTTTTGGGGCCGCAACAGCTTATGACGACTTGAAATTGGGGGTGATTACTCGGCTAAATGCTTGGCCACGCGTTGCACCACTACCAGCACTTCTTCTGGGATTTGCCAATCTTCCGGATTCTCTTTTTGAGAAAGATCCGTGGCCGAAAATTCTACCGCCCACAGGACATCCCAAACGGCGCGCGCTTCTTCGGGCGTAGCAAATTGCACCCGGCCCGCTTGCTCGGCGGCTTCATGCACTTTGCGGAACTGGGCAATAAATTCATGAATCGTAATTTTGCCTTCAGCCGTTTGGCGGATGTACCAACGCAACTGCTCAATACCGGGCTCAGGCGGAAAGGTGGCAAAGCGGGAATCATTAGGGTGCATAATCATCTAACCCAAGAAAAGCTGGATAGCTAAATTCTACGCCCACTGAGAAGAAGCGCAACCGCGCCAAAGCCGCTTTGCAAACGTTCAGCCAACAAAAAAAGCCTCCGCGATTTACTCGCGGAGGCTTAGGTTGGCGGGTTACGCGCGCTGGTTGAGCGGCGCAAATGTTTCCGCTTTACTGCCCACATAATCGGCACCCGGGCGGATGAGTACCGCATCTTTGTACTGCTCAATCACATGCGCCGTCCAGCCCACCACGCGCGAAACGGCGAAGATGCAGGTATCCAGTTCTGGCGGCACGCCCAAGTAATACAACAACGGCGCAGAGAAAAAGTCCACATTCGGGTACAGTTCTTTGTGGCGCAAAACGGCCCGTTCTACACTCAGCGCCATATCCACGTAGCGCGCGCCTTTGCCTTGCGCTGATTCCATCTTACTGGCCCACTCCAGTAAATGTTTGGCGCGTGGGTCACCATGTTTGTAAATGCGGTGGCCAATGCCCATAATTTTGCGNTTGGTGTCGAAAGCATTATCAACAAAGCTATCCACCTTTTCCAATTTGCCAACTTCCAACAGCATATTCATGGTGGCTTCTGCCGCGCCGCCGTGCAAGTTGCCTTTCAGTGCGCCCAGCGCCGCCGTCACCGAAGCGTGCAAATCAGCGTTGGTGGAAGACGTAACCCGCGCAGTGAAGGTGGAGGCATTGAGAGAATGATCTGCCAACAGCACCAAGTACAAATTCATGGAGTTGTTTTCTAAATCGCTCTGCACTTCGCCATGCATCATGTACAAAAAGTTGGCGGCGTGGCTCAGCTTGGCTTTGGGGGCTACCGGCTCCTTACGCCGGCGGGCGCGGTAAATGGCGGCCACCAGCGTGGGAAATTGTGCCACCAGCCGCAAGCCTTTGCGTTGCGTGGCTTCCACAGAACTATCTTCCGTTTCCTTATCAAAATAGGAAAGGATGGAAACGGCGGAGCGGAGTACATCCATGGGCGTGGCTTTGCGCGGCGCGGCGTAAATATGCTCTAGCACTTGGGCAGGCACTTTGCGGTTGGCGGCCAGTTCTTTGCTAAAAGCGGCCAACTCGCCGGCGTTGGGCAATTTGCCGTAAAACAGCAGGTGCACAATTTCTTCGTAAGCGGCCCGGCCAGCCAAATCATGAATGTTGAAGCCCCGGTAGGTGAGCACGCCGTTGAGCCCATCTACCGAGGAGAGCGCGGTTTGCGCGGCAACAACGCCAACCAAGCCTTTGGGAAAGGAAGGAGCGGGAGCGGAAGTCATATTTAAAACATCTCCTAGAAAACAAACCGGCCACGCCCACGCATGACCGGTGAAAGATTAGAGTTGAGACATAGGGTTGAGGGCTGTCAGCTTCACATTAGAAATTCTATCATCGGCACTGACGAAGGTCAAAGAATAAGCCGTGATAGTGATGAAAAGCTAGGCTTCTACCAGCGCTTCCCTTGCTTGCACTGGGTCATCAGCAATAAGGCCATCTACGCCGAAGGCGCGGAGGAAACGGTAAGTGAGTGGGCTCTCTATTTGGCTGAACCAGACAAACACACCACGCCCCTCATTATGGGCTTGCCGCACTAAACCCGGGTTCACCAGCACTGCCTCCGCCATCGGGCATACGTATTCCGCATCGGCGGGCGGCCAACTCACATCAAAAAAATCTTTGTAGTACAACGCCCCCAGCCGCGCCGTGGGCTTGAGCTGGCGCAGGCGGCGCAGGCAATCCCAATCAAAGGATTGCAAAACGGAATGGTCAAGATAATCCGCCGCTTCTAAATCCGCTAGCACGTGCTCTTCAATGCCCGGGTAAAGCTCTGGGGATTTCAGCTCAATGAGTAATTCCACGCCAGATTTTTTGCCGAAGGCAATAAATTCTGCCAAGGTGGGGATAGGCTCACCGTTGCCCGCATTCAACTGGCGCAGTTCGGCGTAAGTTTTATCCATCACCCAGCCGGTGCCATTGGTGGTGCGTTCTAGCGTTTCATCATGAATGATGACGGGTACGTTATCTTTGCTTAGGTGCACGTCACCTTCCAGCATATCTGCGCCCACGGCAATGGCGTGTGCAAAGGCGGCCAGCGTATTTTCTGGCGCGTACTTGGGGCCACCGCGATGCGCAATGACGCGCGTTTTACCAAGCGGCGCGGTGCGTTGCGCGTATTGCGCCAAGTAGTACGCGCCCAATGCACCCGCGCCAATGCCCAATAACCGAGTAAAGTTGCGAAGAGAAGACATGATACCTCCGGTGTTTCAGAAATAGACTCAGACCGATGGTTTAACCAATAACTCGTTTTCTCAGCGCCAACCACCAGCCACACAACCAGCGCCCACTGGCCGCTAGCATCATTACAACCTCATATAACCCAATCTTAGAGTAATCATCTTCATTTATCAGATTGATTTTAGACTCATCAAACGGTGAGATGAGTGGCTGAGTAAATTTTAGCCCCATTTCCATCATCCTCACACAAAGATAATTTGCCCGCGCTCTGGCCCAACGCTGACCATGCTAACGGGTACGCCGGTGAGCGCCTCCAGGCGACGAATATAGTGCCGCGCGGCTTCCGGCAAATCACTCAGTTGGCGCGCGCCGCTCACAACCTCACTCCAGCCGGGCAATTCTTCATAAACCGCCGTAAAGGGCGAAAGATCTGACGGGCCGAGGGGCAATTCTGTGTGCGTTTGGCCGTTGGCGGTGTAAGCCACACACAGCCGCAAAGTTTGTAAGCCAGAAAGCACGTCAAGCTTAGTAAGGGCCAACTCCGTGAGGCCGTTGACGCGAATGGCATAACGCAGAAGCACCAAATCTAGCCAGCCGCACCGGCGCGGGCGGCCCGTGGTGGTGCCAAACTCATCCCACGGGTTAGCGCCCGTGCCGCGCAACCGTTCC
>JAEURM010000186.1 GCA_016789245.1 Anaerolineales bacterium | reverse complement strand
GGCGGCACGGGGTTTTCGCCGGTGACCATGCCCAGCCATTCGCGCCCGCCGGTGGCGGTGAGGTTCAGCAGCGGCGCAAAGGCGGCTGCCTCGCGCAGTTCGCCGGTGGCCACGCCGTGCTCATCACGCACAATCACGCTGTTGGGGCCAATCGGCTCGCCGCCGTGCAAAATCCCGGCCAATTCCAGCGCTTTGGTGTTGGCCCACGTGGTGTGCCCATCATACGCCACCACGTAAGCGGGCCGGTCTGGGGAAACTACATCCAACTCTTTGCGGCCCGTAATCAAGTCATAGCGCAGGCCGCGCCCTTCCACCCACCCTTCCTGCGGATGTTGCGCCGCGTACTCGCGCAAAACATCCAATACCATCTGTGTAGAAGACGCGGTGTACAACTGCGCGGGGCCAAGCCATTGGCAACCCCAGTACAGATGAAAGTGTGAATCAATAAAACCGGGGATGAGGGTGCATTGCTGACCATCCACCACGCGGGTGGCCGGGCCGCGCCAGTTGGCGGCCTCCGCCGCACTGCCCACAAACGCGATGCGGTTGCCACGCACGGCCACCGCTTCGGCGCGGGGTTGAGTGGGGTTTTGAGTGAGAACGCGGGCGTGAGTCACAATGAAATCGGCTGGCGGATTCACAAGCAACGCTCCTGATGAAGTTGTAGTTTTAGCTAGAGTTTTGGGGAGTATAGCAGGATTTTTTGGAGGAAAAATCTTTGCACAAGGTAGTAGATTAAGACCTGTCAGGTAGCGCGAGAAAAATCCAAAATTTTCGGAGTTTTGTACGCGCCACCCGACAGGTCTGCAACTTCACGCTCACTTCTGCAAATTCACCACGTACTTCTCTAAAAATGCTTCGGTGCGGGCGAGGCAATCTTTGCGGTTGGCTTCGCGGCTAAAGCCGTGGCCTTCATCTTCATACAAAACTAATTCCACGGGCACGCCGTTGCGCTTCACCGCGTCCGCAAATTCCACGCTTTGTTGGTACGGCACGGCTTTATCTTCCTTGCCGTGAAAGAGCAGAACGGGCGCGCGCACCGCTTTTACAAACGTCAGCGGTGAACGTTCTACCCACAGCTTGCCCGTTTCCGGCAAACGGCCAATCAGGCCTTGCTCATAATTCACTTCAAAGCGGTGTGAGCCTTGCTTGAGTTCATACATGTTGCCAATGCCGTACAGAGAAACACCGGCCGCCCAAAAATCCAGGTCTTGCGTGAGGGCCATGAGCGTGGTGTAGCCACCCGCACTGCCGCCCGTAATCACCAGCCGCGCCGCATCCGCCAAGCCGAGCGAAATCAGATGTTCCGCGCCGGTGCGCGCATCTTGCACATCTACCACGCCCCACTGCTCGTTCAACATCTCTTGATACGCGCGCCCAAAGCCGGTGCCGCCGCGATGATTGACGAACAAATAATGCCAACCGCGCGTGGCAAAGTATTGCGCCTGCGCGTTGAAAGCCAATGAAACTTCACTAGTGGGGCCGCCGTGGATGTGAACGATGAGGGGGCGCGGGCCAGTAGCTTGCAGGCCAACGGCTTCATGCAAAATGCCCCAGCACTGCACATCATTGGCCGTTTGCCAATTAATTACTTTGGCGGGCGCGAGGGAAGATTTATCTAGCAAGCCGAGGCCAGCGGTGGCGCGGGCAATTGGCGCGGTGGCCTTGTTAGCATCCAACGTCACCAGCGTTACGGGCGTGGTGGGTGAGGAACCGAGGAAGGCCAGTTGATTGCCGCTCACCGTTAGCCCATCGGCGTACGCGTAATCGGTGATAATTTCTGCCACGGTTTTCTCCGGCCAACTAATGCGTAAGAGCGCATCGCGGCTTTCATGGCGGCGCACGGCGTACAGGGTTTTGCCATCGCCGCTCCAACGCGCGGCCACCCGGCCCGGCACCCAATCTGGCCCGCCAATTTCGCCCACGCCGGTTCCAACCAGTTGTGGGTTTTGTCCATCGGCCTCCGCCACATACAAATTCCGCCAACCGCCCTCGTCACTGGTGAAAGAAATAAAGCGCCCGCCCGGGCTGAACTGGGGTGAGGCGTAACTCACGCGCGGCTTGCTCAACGTAGAAACCGTAAGCGGCAGGAGTTGATAACTCGCCGTAGCTTTGCCGGTGGGCTTAGCCAGTTGCGCAATTCGCAACCGAGATTCATCCCACGGCATATCCAACTCATTCCACTCCATCCACGCTACGCGCCGCCCATCGGCTGAGAATGTAGCATTGAAGGCGTACCACGGGTCATCCGAAAGTTTGATGGGCAGAGTCTTGCCGCGCACATCACACAGCAAAACATTGCACTGGCCGCCGCCCTCAGCCAAAAACGCCACGTACTGCCCGCACGGTGAAATCACCGGCGCGGCCACGCCTTCATATTCCGGCGTCACCGCCCATTGTGCGCCGCTGGCCAAATCAAGGCCTTGCAAGGTGCCGCCCTTCGCGGCGTAAATCAGCACTTCGCCCTTCACCGCAAAAAAGCCTTGCCCGTAACCCACCCCGCCCGCTGGCGGCGGCTCCGTCGTCATCACCTGCGCAAAGCCGGTGCTGAGTGTTTGCCGCACAATGCTTCGCTTGCCATCGGCGGTGCGCACGTAAAACAATTGGTCAGCGCTTTCGCCAAACGCCGGCTCAGAAAAACTGTGCGCCAAATAAACACGGTTGAGGGGGAGAGGAGTGTGAGGCATAGGGGTTATTGAAAAGAGAATTGGAGAATTAGTGAACGATGAACTGCCTGTTTAATGCTTACCGTTGTCCACATCATGCCGTTCGGCGGCGGCGGCCACCAACGCGCGGAAGAGCGGATGCGGGCGGTTGGGCCGGGAGAGAAACTCCGGATGGAATTGCGTGCCCACCATAAACGGATGGTCACGCAGTTCGGCAATTTCCACTAGCTTACCATCGGGAGATTGGCCAGAAAACACCATGCCGTGTGCGCCAAACGCCTCGCGGTAGTGATTGTTGAACTCCCAGCGGTGGCGGTGACGTTCTTGCACCGGTTGGCCCTCCGGCGCATCGTAGGCTTCGTCCGCTTTGGTGCCGGGCGAGAGTTTGCACGGGTACAAGCCCAGCCGCATAGTGCCGCCCATATCCGCAATGCCGCGTTGGTCAGCCATCAAATCAATAATCGGCGCTTTGGTGGTGGCATCAAACTCAGTTGAGTTCGCGCCTTCGTCATTGAGCACATAGCGCCCAAACTCAATGCACATGGTTTGCATGCCCAAGCACAAGCCGAGGTAGGGCACTTCATTCTCACGCGCAAACCGCGCCGCCGCAATTTTGCCCTCAATGCCTCGGTTGCCAAAGCCACCCGGCACCACAATGGCATCCACACTCTTTACTTGGTCCCAACCGCGCCCCTTCTCCAAATCCGCCGAATGGATCCACTCAATTTCCACTTCGCGGCCCAACGCGTAGCCGGCGTGCCGCAGGGCTTCGCGCACGCTCATGTACGCATCATGCAGTTCCACATATTTGCCCACCATGCCCACCCGCACACGTGGCTTCTCGCGGCGCACTTCGGCCACCAGTTTTTCCCACTCGCGCCAATCGGGCGTGCGTGTGGCCTTCAGTCCAAGCCGCTCAATCACTTGCTCGGCCACTTTTTGCTTCTCCAGCAACAGCGGCACTTCGTACAGTACATCCGTGGTTTCCATCGGAATCACCGCGCGTTCTTCCACGTCACAGAACAAAGCAATCTTTTGGCACAAATCCGGGCTAACGTGATGGTCACTACGGGCCACAATAATATCGGGGCTGATGCCCAATGAGCGCAATTCACGCACGGAGTGTTGGGTGGGCTTGGTCTTTAACTCGCCCGTAGCGCCAATGTACGGCAACCACGTGACGTGTACAAACAGCGTGTGTTCGCGGCCTACATCAGTGCGCATCTGGCGCATGGCTTCCAAGAAAGGCTGGCTTTCAATATCGCCCACTGTGCCACCCACTTCCACCAACACCACATCGGCACCGCTGGTGCGGGCTACAATAGCCATGCGCCGTTTAATTTCATTAGTGATGTGTGGAATAACTTGGATGGTGCCGCCCAAATAATCGCCGCGCCGCTCCTTGCCAATTACATCGGAGTAGATTTGGCCGGTCGTCACATTACAATCGCGCGTTAGGCTCACATCAATGAAGCGCTCGTAGTGGCCCAAGTCAAGGTCACACTCTGCGCCGTCATCCAGCACAAACACTTCGCCGTGTTGGTAGGGGCTCATTGTGCCGGG
>JAEURM010000185.1 GCA_016789245.1 Anaerolineales bacterium | reverse complement strand
TGGGCTTTATGCGTTTTTACTGCTGGTGATTCTGGCGCTGAGCGGCTATGTGCTGTGGCGGCGCTATCAATCGCGGCGGGCGCTCGTAGCCCGGCTGGCAGAACTCAATCATCTGGCCGAGTTGGGCCGCGCCCTGCAAGCCGCACAATTAGATAGCAAGCGGTTGGCCGAGTTGGTTTACCGCCAAGCCACGGATATTGTGGATACCACTTTCTTTCAACTGGGTTTGTTTGAAGGTGACCGTTACCGCATGTTGATTTGGATTTATGATGGCCAGCCGCGCCCCGTCATCAATGTGCAACTCACGCCCGATTCTTTGGGCATTGTGGGCTGGGTACGTCAACGCCGTGAATCACTCATCATCCGTGATTTTGAAGCGGAGCGCGATAAACTGCCCGCCCAGCCGCGCTACATTTCACCTGACCCGCCGCGCAGTGCCGTGTTTGTGCCTGTGCTAGCCGGAGAGCGTTGTTTAGGTGCGTTGGCCATTCAGAGCCGCCGCCCCCACGCTTTCAGCGAAGAACACCTCCGCCTGTTGACCATTATTGCTAACAATGCCGCCGCCGTGCTGGAGAACGCCCGCTTATACGAGCAAGCGCAACAACGCGCTGCGCAGTTGCAACTGCTGGCGGAAGTCTCTCGCCGCATCAATGTTCTGCAACCTTTGCCAGATTTTTACCGGCAGGCCGTAGATTTGGTGAGCGCGGAGTTTGGCGAGTATTTGGTGAATTTGTTCACGTTGGAGGAACAGGAATTGAGGCTAGCGGCCACCACCCGCACCGATTGGCAAGGCCGTGAAATTGTTGTGCCGGTGGGCGCGGGGGTGGTGGGGCAAGCGGCGGAATGGCGGCAAACGTTTATTGCCCAAACTTGGCCGGAAGACGAAGACGTGATGCATGCTGACCAACTGGCCGAAATTGCGGTGCCGTTGGTGATTGAAGAACAGGTGTTAGGCGTGCTGAATGCCCAAAGCAAAACCGCGCATTTTGATGATGCGGTGCGCTCACTATTTGAATCGTTAGCCGCTCAAATCGCCTTTGCCACACTCGAGGCGCGGGTGTATGCCCGTGAGCGCACTCGTGCTCAACAACTCACCGCACTGGCGCAGGCCTCCCGCTTTGTGGTTTCCTCATTGGATATTGAGCAGGTGCTTGATTCAATCCTCACCGAACTGGAACGCGTGGTGAAATATGACGTGGCGTCTGTACTGTGGGTGAATGAAGATGGGCAAATGACCCTGCAAGCCGCGCGCGGCCCACAGAGCCTGGCCCTTATCAACGAACTTGGTGCGCCGGTTCCGATCAGAGTTTTTCCACGCGGCGAAGCCCCGGCCTCCGTGGCGTTTGATGCAGTGGATACGGATAACGCCTATCATCACTTGCTGGAGTTGCCCACGCCGCACGCGTGTTTAGGGGCGCCGCTGGTGGTGCAACAGGAGCATTTAGGCTATTTGGTGCTTGACCGGATTGGACAATCGGCTTTTCCACCGCATGAAGAAGAATTGGTTACAGCCTTTGCCTCGCAAGCTTCGATTGCGTTGGAGAATGCGCGGCTGTTTAGCGCCCAGCGGGAAGAAGCGTGGGTAAGCACGGCGCTGTTGCAAGTGGCCGAAGCGATTGCTCAAACCGCCCATTTGGAAGATGCGCTGGCCACGTTGGCGCAAGTGACGACGATGCTGGGCGGCGTGCAGTGGTGTTTGGTGTTGTTGGCGGAAGGTGAGGTGTTTTATCCGCGCGCCATGCATGCGTTGGATGAGTTAACCGTGCCGGCGCTAGAGCATGGCCTCACCGTGGCTGAATGGCCGCAACTCGGTGAATTACTACAAACGCAAGACGCAGTGGTGGTGGAGCCGAACAGCCCAGCCCCCGAGATGCTTCAACCCTTACTGGCTGGCGTAACCCTGCTTCTGCCGCTGTGGGTGAAAGGGCAAGTGCAAGGTGCCCTCGTCATCGGAGAATCTAGCGAGGCCGCGCCCTTCAGTGCCCATCAGGTAAATTTGTTGGGCGGCATTGCCAATCAGGCCTCCATCGCTTTGGAAAGCGCCCTACACGAGGAAGCGCGGCAAGAAGAAGCGTATGTGAACACAGCGCTGTTACAAGTGGCAGAAGCGGTGGCCAGCCAGCCCACGCTGGATGAAGCGCTAGAAACGGTGGCCCGCCTAACGCCCATTTTGGTGGGTTTGGAGCGCGTGGCCATTTACCGTTGGAACGCGGAAGACCGTTTCTTCCGCCCTTCCCGGTGCATCGGCTTTACGTGTGATGTGAATGAACTTACGGCCACCGCTTCGGAGCTGGAGATTGACCCGTTCACGCCAGCCACCCAGCCAGTGTTGGTGCTAACGCCGCCCGAAAAATTGCAACAGAGCTTTGGCGCTGAACGGCTGATGGTGTGGCCACTGTGGGCGCGGGGTGAATTGCTTGGGGCGCTGGCCGTGGAGCACCTGCCGGATTTGGGGCGGCGGCTGAATATTCTCAATGGTATTGCCAATCAACTCTCACTGGCCATGGAAAACGCCGCGCTGGCGCATGAAGTGGCCGCGCAACAACGCTTGGAACGTGAGATTGAGTTGGGCCGTGATATTCAGACCAGCTTCTTGCCCAATGAGTTGCCCATGCCGCCCGGCTGGGAAACGGCGGCGCTCTACCGTGCGGCTCGGCTAGTTGGGGGTGATTTTTATGATTTTATTCCGCTCAAATCTTCGGATGGCGTGGAGCGGTGGGGCATTGCTGTGGCAGATGTTTCAGATAAAGGCGTGCCGGCGGCTTTATTCATGGCGCTCTCCCGCACACTTCTGCGTTCCGCCGCCATTCACCGCACTTCCGCCGGGGCCACGCTTACCCGCGTGAATGAAATGATTTTGGCCGATGCGCGTTCCTCACAATTTGTAACCGTGTTTTATGCGGTGTGGGAACCAAGCACTGGCCGCCTCATCTATGCCAATGGTGGGCACAATCCGCCCCTTTTGGTGCGCGCGGATGGCTCAGTGCACTTGCTCAAAGCCAAAGGGGCGGCGCTGGCCGTGTTTGCGGAATATTATTACGCGCAACAAGAAATTACCTTAGCGCCGGGGGATACTGTGCTGATGTACTCGGATGGTTTGCCGGATGCCATTAATGAAGCGCAAGAAGATTTTGGCATGGAACGCCTGCGGCAAACGTTGTTGGCCGTACATCGTCAATCGGCGGGCACCATCATCTCTGCGCTAGAAGCCGCCGTGCAACACCACACGGGTGATGTGGAAGCGTTTGATGATTTGACGGTGGTAGTGCTGAAGCGGCTGTGAGAATAGGTTTGTTGTAATCGCTTTAGCGATTAGGCGGCGCTTCGTTGGGGAGACGAATATTTAGCCAGTATCTGGCCCAGTTGTAATACTCATAGAACACCACGCCGACTTGGTCTGGTTGAAACCACCAACACAGCTCGCACGCCTCGGCGGGCTGAATGCTAATGATGGGTGTTGCACCAAATACTTCCCGAAAGATTTGCCCGGCGCGGCGGCTGTGAAAAAGAGAGGTGACTAAGATGATTGAGTTGTAGCCCCGCTCTTGAAGAATTGCCTTTGTAAAATATGCGTTTTGGAAAGTGGATCGGGATTGGTTTTCTATAATAATGGCCGATTCTGGTAAACCGAATACCAATGCCTGCCGCCTCATTACTTCTGCTTCTGCCAATTGTTCGTGGCCCTCACTCACCACTGTGCCCGCGCTGATGATGACGGTTGACGCATAACCTTGCTGATACAACTCCACCACTCGCTGAACGCGCTCCGGCTTATGGTCACCCCCAATCATCACAATGGCGTCCGCTTTTACTAATTTATCTAAGCGTACTAAAGGTAAGCCAGCCAATATCACACACAACCCCAACACCACCAACGCACCTAAAAATCTTGGGTTTTTTATGCGATTGAGCAATCTGCTTTCCCGCAATAAAAGAGTGGGTGTTGCCAATCAATAACCCCTAACCCCTCTACTATTCATTCATCCTTTGAATAATTTTGATAGCCGTGCTGGCCGCTTGCTTTTGCACTTCGGCCCAGCCATCCTCGGTAGCCATACGGCGCAGGTGGGCCAACACCGCGCTGGCTTCATCGTCCTTTAATTCCGTCCACGCCTTGCGGATTTTGGCCGCATCTTCAGACAGCAAGTGTTCCCACAGTTCATCAATACTAAACATTTTTATTTCTCTGCATCGAATTCCGCGAATTTCACGAAGTTGATTCGCGTCTATTCGTGAAATTCGATG
>JAEURM010000184.1 GCA_016789245.1 Anaerolineales bacterium | reverse complement strand
CCAACGGTTTGTTGCCGGCGTTAGTGCATTTGCCCAGCGTCCACGCGGCGGAGGTAGTTTCACAATCACTCACCGCCACCATTCTAGATTTAACTCTGGCCGATTTACCCAGCGCTGAGCTATGGGCCGCGCTCGCCACGCACGGCGCGCAAGTAAAACGCCTTGCGCCGAAAGAGGATGGCTTGGTGAGCGTGTTGAAACAGATGCCGAAGTGACACTAGTCAACCAAAAAATTCACCAGTCACTGCGAGCGAGCGCTTGTGGCGAACGAAGCAGTCACCTAAAACATGGCGGCCCACAATTTTAGAGATTGCTTACCACGCGGGTGCAGGTCACTCGCTTTGCCCGTTCGCTATGACAATCGTGTAGATTAGGCTCAAGAAAAAAACTTGACTAAACTTCTCGCCCTCACGCAACGTGGCCTGTGGCACGCGGCCAGTTATCGGCTTAACTTCCTCGGCAATTATTTTGGCGCGGGGCTGGTGCTGATTTTCTTCTACGTGCTGGCGCAGTTTTACGGGCAAGCGCGGCCTACGGCGCTAAACGAGTACGGCGGCGATTACTTCACGTTCTTGTTGATTGGCGGCGTGTTTGCCCGCTACTTTAGCTTGGGCATTAAGCAGTTTGGCCGCGAGCTGGAACATGAATTAGCCGCTGGCACGCTGGAGCCGCTGATGGTGACGGCCACGCCGCCCGCCTTGGCCCTGCTGGGCGCGGCACTGTGGACTCTGCTGGAAGGCATTCTGATTGTGCTGGCCCAATTACTCCTTGGCACATTACTTGGCGCAAACTTCTCTAGCGCCAATTGGCCCGCCGCGTTGGTCTTGGGCGCGCTCACGTTTTTGGCCCTCAACAGTTGGGGTATTCTCTCTGCCGCCTTTGTGCTGATTTTCAAACGCGCCGACCCGCTGAGTTGGCTGGCTGATGTAACGCTCTACATGTTTGCAGGCGTGTACTTTCCCATTCAAGTTTTACCCGTTGTGCTTCAGCCGGTGGCCTACGCCCTGCCGCTGAGTTACGCGCTGGAAGGTTTACGGTTTGCGCTGATGCGGGGCGATAGTGTATTTGACCTGATGCGGTACATTCTAATTTTGCTCGGCTTTAATTTGGTGCTAGCACCGCTGAGTGTGTGGGCGCTCAACACGGCCATCAAACACGTAAAGCGCACGGGCAGTTTGAGCCATTATTAACTAATAACCCGCCTTATGCGGCTGAACGTAGATTTCAAAAACGTCATACCCGCGAAAGCGGGTATCCATTGCCTAAATGGTGGACTCCCGCTTTCGCGGGAGTGACGGTCTGATGACTAATAAGCACTAACTCACTTCATGCCATCGCTCACCGAAGTTCGTCTACTCACCAACTCTTTGTGTTTAGATGCTACGCCGCCAGACATTGCCGCGTGGGTACAAAACGCCAACGTGGCTGATTGGGCGGCCCTTATCACGCACGCGGATAGGCATAGTCTTACGCCGCTCCTTTACAGTGTGTGGCGCGCGGCGGAGGCGCTTCCCTACCTCCCCGCGCCTATCCGCGCGCGTCTTCAACAAGCTTACGCTGATAATCAGCGCCGCAACGCCAACATCCGCGCCGAGTTGCTAGAATTGCAGGCGCTGTTAAATCAAAACGGCGTGCCGCACTTGGTGCTAAAAGGCTGGCCGTTGGTGGAGCAGTTGTACGCTGACCCCCCAGAGCGCGTGTTGTACGACCATGATGTTTTAGTTCCGGCGGAGCGCGCGCAGACTGGGCATGCCGCGCTGAAGGCGGCAGGCTTTAGGCCACTGCCGGGCAAAGATGAGTGGGTAGAAAAACATTTGCCCTCGCTCTGGAAAAATGATGGCTACGTGTGGAGCGGCTACTTGTTTGACCCGCTCTATCCGCGCCCGGTGGAATTGCATGTGCAGTTGTGGGAGAACGGCTGGCGGGGCTTGGCGGTGCGGGCTTTGCCAGAGCCGTGGCACAACGCGCAAACGCGCTTGGTGGCGAGTGTGCCCATGCAAACGCTCAGCCCAGAAAATATGGCCGTGCACTTAGCCATGCACTTTGCCGGGCATCTGGTGGAACGCGAAGCGCGGCTGAATCAGCTGTTGGATTTTGCGCGGCTGTTAGCGCGCGTGGAATTTGATTGGGATTTTGTGGTGCGCCAAGCAGAAGCCGCCAACGTGAGCCGGTTTGTGTACGCGTCAATTTTCTTAGCGCGGGAAATTTACGCCGCGCCTTTGCCGCCGCCCAGCATTTGGCAAAAACTGGCCACGCGCACACCGCGCCCATTTCAGGCGTGGCTGGCCGCGCACGGCGTGGCGGATGTTTTGCTCAGTGATTACCAGCGCCGCACCAAGGGCAAAGATTATAAGCTGACTTTTTTGGCCGCCCGCTCCGTGCGCGAAAAGCTGGGCATTCTGCGCTTTGCGGCACTGCCACCGTTGGGCCAGTTGCAAGCCAAGTATCGCGTTCAACACAAGTGGCAGGCCGCGCTATTTTTGCCTGTGCACTTGTGGGAGCGCGGCCTAAGTTACGGGCGCGGGTGGTTGAAGTTATGAATCTTAAGACCTGCCAGGTGGACGCATTATTCTCTTATATTGATTGAGCCGCTGACGCGTCCACCTGACAAATCTATTGAAAAGATGCCGCTTCTACTTTCCGCTCTCACCATCCTCGCTTGCGCCATGCTCGGCGCGTTTGCCGTGCGCCGGGTGCTTTTTACGGCCACGCTGTTACTGCGCCAGCCGGCGTTGCCCGCACTGGCGGAGTTGCCCAGCGTGTTGCTTCTCGTTCCTGCCCGCAACGAAGCGGCCAGCTTGCCCGGCCTGTTTTCGGCGCTCAGCCAATTAAATTATCCGCCTGAACGGTTGAAAGTTTTGCTCATCAATGATGGCTCCACCGATGCCACGGGCACTTTGATGGCCGAAGCCGCCGAACGCCACAGTTGGCAAGCGCTTCACCTGCCGAGCAATGTGGGCAAGCCGCAAGCCCTCAACACCGCGCTCAAACACCAACTTTGGGGTGAACTCATTTATGTGTTTGATGCGGATCACCGCCCGCAACCTAACTGTTTGCAAGAAGCGGTATGCGCCTTTGGTGAGCCGCGTGTGGCGGGTGTGAGTGGCCGCACCGTGCCCAGCAACGCGCTCGCCAGTCCGGTTGCGTTTTACGCCACGTTAGAATCTATGGTGCATCAGCTCATCACCATTCGCGGCAAAGATGTTCTGCAATTAGGCCCGGCTTTGCTCGGCTCCAATAATGGCTACCGCCGCGCCGCGTTAGAGCAGGTGGGCGGCTTTCCCGCTGGCGTGTTTCTAGAAGATACGGAACTCACATTGGCTCTATATCGCGCGGGCTGGCGTGTGCGCTATGTGCCCAGCGCCATTTCACACTTGCAAGTGCCGTTCACATTAGATGGTTTCATCAAACAACGTTTGCGCTGGAGCCGGGGCTTTAATGATGCGGCGCGCACGCACTTGCGGGCGTTAGTGAGCAACCCAAATTTAGCGTGGCCCATGCGGGCTGAGTTGATGATGTTTTCCGTAGGCTACTTAGACCGTTTGGCGCTCTTGCTGGCAGTGGGCCTACTGCTCGTGGGCGCGGAGCCACGCGGCTGGCTGTGGGTCGGCATCACGTTAAGTTTAGGCCTACCGTTCGTACAAATCATCGCCACGTTAGCCGCCCAACACGTGCCACTCGGTTTTTGGCTCCGCCTGCCGCTCGTGCCGCTCTTCTTTGCGCTAGATATTGCCCTCGCCGTGTGGGCCATGTTCCTCACTTTGCTCAACCGTCCACGCGTGTGGACGCAAACGGAGAGAATAACCAATCACCACTAATAGGTTACTGGTTATTCGTTACTGTGCTAACAATCTCCCTCATCATCCCCGTTTACAACGGTGGCGCAGAGTTTCAGCGCTGTTTGGCCGCCATTGGCCGTGCAACCGTTGCGCCCCATGAAGTGATTGTGGTGGATGACGGTTCAACGGATAACACGCGCCAGTGGGCCGAAAAAGCCGGCGCACGCATTTTGCAAACCACGCGGCCAACCAGTGGCCCCGCCGTAGTCCGCAACCTTGGTGCGCAAGCGGCTACCGGTGAGATATTATTTTTTGTGGATGCCGATGTAGAAATCCGCGCAGAAACATTAGCGCATATCAGCCGCGTGTTCGCCGCTCAGCCTTCTCTCACCGCCCTGTTCGGCTCGTATGATGATGCGCCCGCCGCGCCCAACTTTCTCTCACAGTATAAAAATCTCATGCACCATTATGTGCATCAGCACGCTTCCGAGCAGGCCAGCACATTTTGGAGTGGCTGTGGCGCCATCCGCCGCGCGGCGTTTTTAGAGTTTGGCGGCTTCTCGTCTCGTTACGCC
>JAEURM010000183.1 GCA_016789245.1 Anaerolineales bacterium | reverse complement strand
GACTTTACCAACCTAACGTGGGGCAATTTTTTGCTGAACAACCTACTGCCTGTCACGCTCGGCAACATCATTGGCGGCGTAGTGCTGGTGGGGGCGGTGTACTGGTTTGTGTATTTGCGGCCATCCAAGCCGTAGGCGTCAGAATCACACTCGGCCACCTAAGTTAGGTGGCCGAGTGGTGCAAGCTGAAGTTGGGCGGATGATGCGCTGGGGCGGCTTAAACCACCATGGGCAAATCGGTGGTATGCCTAGCGTTGGCAAGCTGGTCAAAAGTTGTTTGGCGCAGTTTATCCACCAGTAGGGCGTGCGCGTCACACCACACCGGGCGGAGCGGGCACGTTTCCGTCATGGTGCAGGCTTCCGTATTGGTTACGCACTCATTTAACGTAATCGGCCCATCAATGGCCTCTACAATCTCTAACAACGTAATCTCGTTCGGAAGTTTGGCCAGCCGCACACCGCCGCGCGCGCCACGCATGGCCTGTAACACCCCAATAGCCGATAACTGTGAGACGATTTTGGCCAAAAATGTGGCCGGAATATGCTCCTCGCGGGCAATTTCCGCTGTGGCAATTCGCGCTTGAGGGTCACTGCGCGCTAAATAAAGCACCGCTCTCAATGCATAATCCGCTTGACGTGTTATTTGCATACTAACCTCCTATAGTCCTAAAATTATCCTATTCTGTTCAGTCATGGCTACATAGTGACAAACTTCCTCCTATTGCGTGTTTATTGGCGCTGGTTGAAGCTTGGAAGTGGGCTTTTAGGGCGTTTTTTGGCCCGTGTTGTGGGAGCCGTGGCTAGTACGGAGTTAGTTGGGGCGGCGAAAGAGGCCACTCGGTCATGAAACTCACCAATAATTCTGCATCAATTCTGCCGCCCACGCAGGTTGGCGTACTTCACCTTTGGGCAGAAATTCACGCATCACCGGCTTAATATCCAGCACTGGCGTACCATCCACCGCATCTAAGTCTTCCACCCACAAAATGTGGCCCTCCCGCTTGAGAATTTTCACGGTAGTGAGGCCTAGCCGGTTGGGGCGGTTTTTGCCCCGTTGCGCAAAAATGCCCACTTTGGGCCACACGGCGTTATTGCGCGGATGCCGTGCGCCGGTTTCAATCTTGTGCTCCGGCACTTGATTAAAGACGAAGATGATTTCAGCGTGCGAAAAATCTTCTAGCCCCAACAACGCTTCTTCTGTAAGCGGCGCATGGAGCGTAATGGTTGAAACCACCTTGCCCCAATGATCATCTTCCACCGCTAGGCGTGAATTGCTGATGTGGCCAATGGGGGTGAGTGAGAAGTGATTGGTGGGAAGCATATTTTAGACTTTCAGTATCAATGTCACGCCCCTCAATCCGGGTTACAACACGCTTTTCACTGCCTGTGCCAGCCGCTTGGCGCCTTCCGCCAGTTCAGCGGGTTTGTGCAAACTAAAGGCCAGCCGCAGAGAATTTTTTCCGCGCCCATCCATGCAAAACTTGTGGCCGGGGATAAAGCTAACTTTCAACGCTTCCGCGGCGGGGAGCACGCTGGCCGCTGGAACGTTTTCCGGCAGAGTTACCCACACAAAGAATCCGCCGGCTGGCTTCGTCCACGTCACGCCAGCGGGCATATGTTCGGCTAACGCGCCTAGCAAAACATCCCGCCGCACGCTGTACTCTCGTTTGAACAGCGCTATCTGCTCATCAAAATCTCCGGCCAAGCACAATGCGCCCACCACCATGGCCGTAAAGTGGTTTAGGCCGCCGCCGCTATCCCGCAGGCCGCTATCCATGAGTTTACGCACCCGTTCCGCCGTGCTGGTAATGAAGCCCAGCCGTAAGCCGGGCGCGAGCGATTTGGCAAAAGAGCCTAAGCGCAAAATTGGGCCGTTGGGTGCAAGGCTCCACAGTGAGGGCGGGGCGCTCCCCTCGTAAACTAGCTCACGGTACACATCATCTTCCGCAATCAAAAAGTTTTCCGCTTGCGCCAACTCCACCAAGGCGGCGCGGCGCTCTGTGGCTAAACTTAAGCCGCTGGGATTGTGAAAGGTGGGGATGGTGTACAACAGTTTGGGCGCTTTGCCTTCCTGTTTGAGTGCGGCCAGCGTGGCTTGGAGCGCGTCTAAGCTCAAGCCGCCATCATCCAACGGCACTGGCCGAATATCCAACCCGTGATCATGCAAGATGCGGAGTGCCAAGTGATAGGTGGGTGATTCCACTAAGGCCACATCGCCCGGCTGAGTGAATAGCGTGCAAATTTGATCTACCGCGTCAGAATTACCAGCGGTAATGATGATTTCATCTAAACTCAACGGCACGCCTTCACGCTCGCGGATGCGGTTGGCCGCCCACGCTAGCAGTGGCCCGGCCCCAGCGGCGGAACCGTACGCCAGCGTCTGCGCGCCGAATTGCTCTAGCGCCAGTGGCGTGGCGCGGCGTAGAGCCTCCACCGGCAGTAAATCCGGGTCAGGCTGGCCCCACACAAATTCAATGAAGCCCGGACGCACATCCATTTGGGTAGATTGAGGGATAGCTAGAGACATGAGGATTAGAGAATTAGAAGATTGGAGAATTGGTTATTGGTTATTGTGTGTGGCCGTTGGGAGTTTTAAAGACCGGCGCCATTTCTTGTGCGTCACCGGGCGGAATGTGATGACGGCCAACCATATGATCAATCAAAATGTTTTGGAAGCGGTGCAGGGGCTCTTCAAATTTGTAGCACATGCGGCCGCCCGTGTAAGCTGTGGCGGTTTCCAAGCCATTTTGCACGCGCTCCACAACATCCACATCCTGCAAGTTCACCAAGTCCCAAAACTTCATCAGTTTATCTAGCCCTTTCGCTGAATCTGAAGGCACGAGTGATTCTGGGTGGCTGAGCAAATATGTTTGCTCTAACGTGTGGCCCGGCGCGGTGGGCGTGAGAAGCATGGCAAAGACGTGGTTGGGCAGAACTGAGATGGTGAGGTTGGGAAAGAGCATGATAAAACGGCCACTCACCGCGTCAGAATTGCTCAGCCGCTGAATCGGTGGCAGGCTCATCCAACCGCCTTCTTCGGTATCCGGCGAAACGGGCGAAGTCGTCATGCCCGTGTACAGGCCCGGCCCCTGCCAGCGGTAATGGTCTTCCATGCGGGAAACTTTTACCAATTCTGGGTGCACCCACGGCAGATGGTAATACTCCATGAAATTCTCAGCAATCAATTTCCAATTGGCATGGATGCTGTACGGCTTGCCACGTTGCACTGTCCACTCGTGCAAATCATAGCTGGCAAAGCGGCTAGGTAAATCGCCAAGGCTCTCACTCAGCGGCGCGGCCTCCGCGTCCAAGTTCACAAACACAAAACAGCCCCATGTTTCGGTCCGCACCGGCAATAGCCCGTAATCGGCTTTGCTAAATTCCGGCACATCACTCATATCAAACATCGCCTGCTGTTCCGGCGGAATATCGGAGCCTTCAAACAATGGCGTGCCAAGGCAAGCGCCATCTAAACCGTATGCCCACGCATGGTATGGGCAACGGAACATCCGGCCTACGTTACCAGATTCTGGCACCAGCCGCACGCCCCGGTGGCGGCAAATGTTGTAGAACGCACGCAAGTTGCCCGTTTTATCGCGCGTCACCAAAATAGATTGCCCGGCCACGTTTGCCACTAAAACTTCGCCGGACTTTTCAATTTGAGATGTACAACCCACCGCCACCCAACTGTTGGCAAACACGCGCTCTTGTTCCAGCGCGTAAAACTCGGCGGAGCGGTAGGCATCGGGGATGATGGTGAGCGCGCGCTCCACGGGGAAGCGGGTGCGGCGGTAAGTTTCCTCCCGCCCGTAATCTTCGCGCGTGAATCTTTGTGGCCGGTAAGGAGCGAAGTTGGTCATGGCTGGCCTTTCGGGGAACGTTGCTTAGAGAGATTATAGGCCGTGCGGCGTGGTTGGCCTATAGCGCCCTCGCCAAACTTGCGGCATGGTTTTCGGGCGGCGGCACAGCGGGGTGGCATCGGTTCCCGGCACCGCACGTCAGTTTCTTTACGTCCAAAAACGCTTGACGCGCACTTCCGAAGTCTGGCTGGCCCACAGCCCCAACAAAATTACCAACAACATTCTTGCAGGCGGTTGCGTCCACCACAGATGATCAAACTGCATAGTGATGCTCACGCCCACCAGCGTGGCGGCGTAAATGGCTTCGGGCGCGCTCATGATTGTGCGCCGCCGCCACATTTTTAGGGCAATGGCTCCCACTAACGCCAACGCCGCGCCTGCGCCCAGCAAGCCGGTTTCCGCCAGAATCAAAATGGGAATGTTGTGCACCGGCTCAAAGGGCAAATCTGCGCCAGTGTTTTGGGCCGCCCATTGCACAAAGCCGCCCGTGCCCACGCTGGTGAGTGGGCTGGCCCCCCACGCTTGCAATCCAAACTGAATCAAAAGAGTCCGCTCTAAAGTTGAAGCATTTTCTAAGCG
>JAEURM010000182.1 GCA_016789245.1 Anaerolineales bacterium | reverse complement strand
GATGGGCCACGCTAAACTTAGCACAAGGCTGGCGGCAATCAGACGCGCAATAAAAGTAGGTAAAGCAATCCGGCTGTGAAGTTGTTTGAGTTTCATTTTCTACACGTGAGTGAGGATACAGTGTTGCGGGGTTTTATGCAACAAATGTGCCAAATTTTGGCTTAGCACATGGATTGGACGGATGATACGCGAGGGTTATGCAAGTTAACTCACTTGTGTATATACATAAACTTCCGTTTACCCTACGCTTTGCAGATAGTAAATAAGCGGCGTAAGCGTGATTGGGCTGAGTAAGGTGGAAAGGATGACGGTTTGCACGGTTAAGTCCGCATCTAAATCATATTGAACAGCTAGCACGGTGGTGATGACGGCGGCCGGCATGGAGGCTTCCAGCACTAGGGCTTGCCAAGTAACACCGCTGAGGCTAAACCAATTGGCCAATAACAAAGCCACGGCGGGTGCGGCCAAGAGTTGCAAGGCCACACTGGCGGCCAAAACCCAGCGGCGCGGTTGGGCGTGGGGCGGGTTGGCCGTTTTTTGCGGCTGGGCAATTTGCAAGCCGAGCAAAACCAACATCACAGGGATGGCGGCGTTGCTCATCAAATCGGCCGCGCGGGCGATGGGCAGGGGGATGCTCCAATTCAGCACCCGGGCCACCCCAGCCAGCACTAGGGCGTAGAACGCTGGCACCCGCAAAATCTCTTGGAAGGCAAGCAGAATGGAGCGGGTGCCGAGTGAAGCTACAAAGATGCCCACTGTGTAAACGCTGAGCGTGCTTACCACGTAAAACACTACGCCGCGCGCTAACGCTTCATCGCCAAACGCAAAGCGGGTAGCGGCCAGCCCATAATTGCCACTATTGACGAAAGCCGAAGCGATGACGAGCGTCATGAGGGTGCGGCGGTCTAACCCTAAGGCCATGCCCGCGAGCCAAGCACTTATCACCATTAGGCCAATGAAGGCCAGCACAAACAAACTAATTTGGCCAAACTCGGCGGCGGGTACTTCAATGGCAGTGAGCGAGGCAAACACTAAACAGGGGCTGAAGATGTAAAACGAAAGCCGGGTAACCGAGCGTACGTCAATCGGCAACGTCCGCCCCAGTGCCGCGCCCGCGCCCGCACACAGGAACACTGGGAGTAAGTTGTTGATGAAAATTTCGAGCAGAGGGGTCAAGTGGTTATGGCGGGAATAATTCAGCCCGTGGTGGGCTGTGGGAGTTAAAGGTTCGCGCCAATAAAGCTTAGTTCAGCCTATCGTGCACGGGCGGAACCGGGTCGTCATCCTCGTCATCTAGAAAATCTAAATCGTCATCCTCATCACTCACATCAAGGAGTGAGAAGTTCACCATTTCATCGTGAAAGGTGAGATTTTCTAGCGCTTCTTCAATAAAATCACGCTCATCGTCTGCGGCTTCTTCTAGCAAATCTAGCAGTTTGGCCCGAGCCTGCTCACCGCCCACTTGCCCTAAACTCCAAATGGCCGCTTCGCGGACTTGCACATCGTCATCATCCGCTAATTCAATTAGCGTTGGAACGCCGCTGGGCAACTCAAGTTCACCCACAGCGCGTACGGCTTCAAAGCGCAGTTCGGGGTCTTCACTCTCCAATTCTTCAATGACTTGGTCGTTCCAGCGGTCATCCGCGCTCCGGCCCATGGCAAAGATGGCGCTGATTTTCATGAGCCGGTGTTCTGAAGCGTAAGCGGCTTCCAGCAGGGGCGGCACTTCGGGGCGGCTGGAAAACGCAATCGCCTCCACTGCCCGCCGCCGCACTTCTAAATCATCGGTGCCATTGATGGTGGCTAGCAAGGCTTCTTCCACGCGCTTAAGGTGCTTGGCCGGAATTTCTTCCGCTTCGCCCAAGTATACATAGCGGCCTAAGGCGCTGGCCGCGGCGGCGCGCGCGGTTACGTCGGCATCGCGTTGCAAAATTTCTAGAAAGGGCGCAATCAGGGCAGCGTCTTCCGCTTCCCACAAGCCCTTAATGGCCGTGGTGCGCGCTTCGGCGGTTTCATCTTCTAACGCTAGCCGAAAGACGGCGTCAAAGTTCACTTCGTGATTGGCTTCGCCCACTTCACTTAAATCATGGAGTAGATTCACGCGCCGTTCTGGTAAAACGTTAGGCCACGCTTCTTCTAACGCTTCTAGTTCGTGCTGGCTCAAATTGGAGAACGCATACAAATCTAAGGCGGGCAGAGTTTGGCCAGCATCTTTTAAGTGAGCCAGCACTTGAGCAAATTCTGGTGAGAGTGCCATGCTTATCTGGGAATGAGAGGGTTGACGATATCTTGATAGGTGATGATGACCATGAGGCCGAGCAGAATCATCATGCCAATCATATGTACAAAGCCTTCGCGGGCCGGGTCAACGCGGCGGCCACGCAGGGCTTCAATCAGCACAAACAAAATGCGGCCCCCATCCAGCGCGGGCAGAGGTAAAAGGTTGGTGAGGCCCAGCGCCACGCTGATGAGGCCAATGAGTTGGATGATGGGAAACCACTGATTGATTTCTACCGAAGTTTCTACGGCCACGCGGGTTAAATCGTTCATGCCCACAATCCCAATCGGGCGGGCGGCGGCCAACGGCATTTCGCCGCGCATCAACCGTCCGGGTAGAGCGGCCATCTCTTGAAACTGGAAGGTAATTTCGCGCAAGGCGCGGCTAAAGGCTTGTGGCCATGTGTAGTTGGTCACCATACTGCGGCTCATAGCAATGCCCATTGGGCCTTCACCTTCGGGCGTTTGCTCCAGCGTGCGGGGCGTTACGGTTAGCGGCACGTCTTGGCCGGCGCGTTGCACCACAATTTCCACCGGCAAGCCCAACCGCGCATACACCACTTGGCTCACTTGTTGCGGATAATTGATGGTTTGGCCTTCCACGGTGAGCAGAACATCGCCCGTCCGCATCCCGGCCGCGGCGGCTGGGCTGTTAGTCACCACCTCGCTAATTTCTACTCTATCTGGCCAGCCAAGGCGGAAGCCGAGGGTGAATACCAGTACGGCAAAAATTAGGTTAAAAGTGGAGCCTGCCGCCAGCACAACAATGCGCGCTGTTTTAGAGGCTGAGGCGAGGCCGCCCGTAATAGCCGGATTGTCTTCCCCAGCTGGACGGATGAAACCGCCAATCGGTAACCAATTCAAAGAGTAGATAGTTTTTGGCCCGCCCAACTCTTCTGGCTTGGGCACGTTTTGGCCAAAGAAGAAGCGCAGTTTATTGTCTTTATCATGCACCGCCCCAATGGCGCGCGGCGGAAAGCCAATGCCAAATTCTTCTACATGGATTTTGAAGAGGCGGGCGGCGAGGAAGTGCCCGAGCTCATGCACAAACACAAGCACACTGAGCACAAAAATGAACAGCGCCACACTGCCGATACCAGAGAAATTGAAATCTAACATAGTGTTTTTGGAGTGTCATGGCGAATTGCTGTTGCGGCAAAGCAATCTCCTCATGTTGGAGACTGCTTCAGCGGCAACAGGCCGCCTCGCAGTGACATCATCACGATTTAGAAAATTATACCCCTACCACTCTAGCTGGGCCGCCGGGGAGAGCGATGAGAGTTTCATGAATCTCCAACCCGCGTAATTTCTGTACAACTGTTTCTGCAAACTCCAATAATGTTAGGCAGTGCACATTGGCACCGGCATCCACTGTAAAACATACAGGCAGGCCTGCCGCCCGCCACTCACGAATATGTTTCATCACGGCCAAAGTTTGCGGCTCCCAGTAATACAGCGGCGGATGAGACGTCATCATCACGGCGTGCATAGTGGTGGAATCCAACTCTACAATCTCGGCCAACGCTTCAAAATCACGCGCCATCAGCGCCATTTTGCATTTCTGCAAGCGTTGTGCGGCGGAGGCCACGCGGGCGGTTTGCAAAGCACTACTGCCCGCCAACGCATGGCCTTCGGTGGAGCCAGTGGTTTTGTGGGCTTTGCTGATGATGGCCACCACATCGGCCAACGGCCAGTGCTCCGGCCCGGCCACACTGGTGGCAAAAGAATTTTCATCACCTGTGCCCATGTGCCACTCCACAAAGCCGCTGGGCACCGAGCGGGAGGCGGAGCCGGAGCCACGGCGGGCGAGGGCGCTGAGTTCCGCTTCGGAAAGTGAAAGCCCAGCGGCGGCGGCGGCGGCCACACTCAGGGCCGCAAAGGCGGAGGCAGAAGACGCAATGCCCGCGCCAGCTGGAAAGGTGTTGCTAGAAGTAACACGCGCTTTGGTGTTGATTCCGGCCCGCGCCCGTACTAAATCTAAATGTGCCGAGACGCGCTGTTTAGGTACGCCGCTCTGTAACTGGCCGCCAATCAGCACTTCATCCTCCGCCAAAGCCGAGTCAAAGCTTACGGTGGTGACGGTTTCTAATCCAGCCAAATTCATGGAAAGTGAAGGATTGACGGGCAGGCGCAAACGCTCATCACGGTTGCCCCAATATTTAATAAAAGCGATGTTTGG
>JAEURM010000181.1 GCA_016789245.1 Anaerolineales bacterium | reverse complement strand
ACAAAAATTAGCGGATAGTGTTTTAGCTGGTGAAGCCGAAGAAGAATTGGTGAACTTGGTGAATAGTTTAGCCGCTGAGGGTTCATCCGGCGTGTCCGCGTTTGGCGCGCCGCAACTTGTGCGCCTAAACTTTCCCGCGCCGCTCCGCACCTCACTGCCGCCGTTAACGCAGTATGCACATTATCTTAATGGCCAAGGCCCACAATTAGCTGGTTACGTGGAAGCCTCACGCGGCTGTTTGCACACTTGCCAGCATTGCCCCATCACGCCCGTTTATCATGGCCGCTTTTTTGTGGTTCCGGCAGACGTGGTGCTGGCTGATATTGAACAGCAAGTGAAGGCCGGTGCGCGGCACATCACCTTTGGTGACCCAGATTTTCTCAATGGCCCCAATCACGCCCTCACGCTGGCGCGAGCCGTACATGCCCGTTGGCCGCAACTCACTTTTGATTTCACCACCAAAGTTGAGCACATTCTGCAACACAAGGCGCTGTTTACGGAATTTGCGCGGCTGGGTTGTACGTTTGTAGTGAGCGCCATTGAATCGGTGAGTGATGAAGTTCTGGCGCAATTGCACAAAGGCCACACGGCGGCTGAGATTGATGTGGCGTTGAAAACTTTAGAGGCCGCTGGCATTGGGCTTCAGCCCACGTTGGTAGCTTTTACACCATGGACGCGGCTAGAAGATTACGCCGCGCAAATTGAGTGGATTGCCGAACGCGGCTTAATTGAACATATCCCGCCGGTGCAACTTTCCATCCGTTTGCTTCTGCCGCCCGGCTCACTGTTGGCCGCCGCCACGCAAACGTGGCTTGGCCCTTTGGAGGCTGAAAACTTTACTTATCGCTGGACGCATCCCGATGCGCGCATGGAAACTTTGTATGCCCAAGTGGCCGCCCGCGTGGCCGAGGCGGAGCAGTGCGGCGAAGCACCCGCCGCAACATTTGAAGCCATTCGTGCATTAGCGTACGCCGCATTGGGTCACAAGCCGCCCACACTCCGGCCACTGGCCCCTTATCGGCCGGCGCCGCCCCGCCTCACCGAAAATTGGTTTTGCTGAGCGGAGCCGACTGCCGGTCAGGTTGGCCGGGTAACGCTTCAACCTTCAGAATAGGCCTATGTTAGAAAAACTCTTCAGCCGCTTTTTAGCCGAACTGCCCGCTATTTTACTCAACTCAACGGGCGTGGCGATTTTGCTATTTGCCGTTTATTGGGTTGGTTGGGCGCTGTTCCGATTGTTCCGCCCACGAGCCTATACGCCACGTTGGGGGTCCATACTCATTGTGCTGGCTACCGCCGCCGCGCTCTTTGGGTTTTTATACCTTACCGCCAGTAATACCTCCCGCCGTGCGTTTATTGATTTACCCATGTATGAATTGGTGCGGAGCCTCATCAATATTGGGGTGGGAATACTAATAGCGGGTGGAGTGGCGTGGGGGCTGAATTGGGCGGCGCGGCGCGGTAGTACAAAAAAACCGGCGCTTTATCCACTGATTGTGACGGGCGGTGTGTTGGTAATTTTAGGTGCGGTGGCGGCCGTGTTGTATCAACTCACCTTTAAGCCAGATTTAGACCAAGTAACGGTGGATGCACCCGCAGTGGGCGAGATTGCAATTGAAGGCAACCTGCCCATCAGTGTATTTGAAAATCAAGTAGTGCAGATGCCAACGGCCCTAACGCTTGGCGCAGAAGGGGAATTGTACGTAGCCAGCAACATCGGCACTATTTGGGTGATGGTGGATGAAGACCAAAATGGCACGGCAGATAAAGTCACCGAATTTGCCACTGGCCTGCACCAGCCGCAAGGTTTGGCGTGGACGCCCCAAGGCGTGTATGTAACGCAGTTGGAAAAAGTGGTGCGCCTGACGGATACGGATGGCGATGGCCAAGCTGATGAAACGACCACGATTGTGGATGGCTTGCCCGGCGAGGAGTATGCCTTTCACCAGCCGCACGGCTTGGCGCTGGGGCCAGATGGGCGGCTGTACGTTGGTGTGGGGAGCACCACGGATCATCGCCCAGAATCGCACCCACTGGCGGCCCGCATCTTCAGCGTGAATTTAGATGGTTCTGATTTGCAAACTTATGCCACGGGCATGCGCAATCCGTACAGCATTGTGCCCGCGCCGGGCGGCGGCTTCTTTTCCATTGATAACGGCTCATCGGGTTGTATAGATACGGCCACGCAGATTGATGATTGCAGTAACAAAGTGGATGTGCCGGAAGAATTGAACTACGTGGTAGAAGGTGGAGATTACGGTTTTCCCAATCACTTTGGGGTGCCGCCGGAAGATTCTGGCACACTGCCGCCTATGGAAACGTTCCCTGACCATTCGGCGCCCACCGGCTTGATTCTTTACACTGGCCAGCGGTTACCGGCCAAGTACAACGGGCAACTGTTGATGGCATTGTGGGCGCGGGGTGAAATCTACAGCGTGCGCTTCTTTCGCACTTCTGAAAACTCTTTCATTGGCTCCAGCCGTTTGTTTGCCAGCGGGTTTGCAGGGCCTTCTGCCTTACTCCAAGCGCCGGATGGCGGCATTTATGTGGCGAGCTTTTCCAGCAACGTCATTCACTACATTGGGCAAGGAAGCCGCACGCGCACCTTGGGCGCTTCCAGCGGTACGGTTACTTCACTGGTAGGCGTGGAAGATGGCGCTGAATTGTTTAGGGTGGCGTGCGCCAACTGCCACGGGCCAGAGGCTAAAGGCATTGAGGGCGTGGGCAAAAATTTGGTGGAGAGTGAATTTGTGGCTGGCTTGAGTGAAGATGAATTGGCGGCCTTCATCACCACTGGCCGCAAGGTAGATGACCCGGCCAACACCACTGGCGTACCCATGCCCGCCCTCGGTGGCCGCACAGATTTAGCGCCCGGCCAAGTTTTGGAATTGGCGCGGTATTTGAAGAAATTGCAGGCTTCGCCGTGAGGTTTTTTGGAATGCTGATTAGGCTGATGGAGCTGAAAATTTAAGAGAGTCAGACCTTCGCGGTCTCAAAACCGCGAAGGTCTTTTTTTGTTTTACTAACTATTTTGCAAATGCCATTTTCTTGCCAAAGTAATACTCGGCCATCTTGGCGTTGGCATCGGCGGCTTCGGCCAATTTCTCTTGCACGGCCGCCCACTGCGCGGCGGGCACGCACACGTACGCCTCATCATCTGGAATGCCGGTGAAAGTGCGGTTGCCTTTGCACCCAAAGGAAAGTGAAACCTGCGCCGTTTTGAGCGAGAGCGGCAGAACCGCGCACGCCGGACGGCCCAACGAGTTCACCACACCGCCCGCCGTAGCGCCCGCTTTGATGGCGGCCTCATACACAATCATCGCCTGCGCCGGTTTCACCGTAAGCAAAATCGCATCTGGCTGAAAGCCCGGATTATTGGCCGGGCCGTAGGCCACATACTGGGGGGATTTGGGGAGAACAGGAATGCCGGGCACTTCCTCCATGGCCAAGTATTTACATTCCACCATAAATTCAATCGTCTGCATCAATTCCGGTTGCCGCTCGGCGGATAAAGGAATGTTATGGGTATGACACCCAATGGCGCAGTTGTAATGATCCGCTTGAACGGTGTAGAACGCGTGCGTAACGGCTTCCGGCCAAAAGGAACAGCCGGCCGGCACCGCGCCACCCGCCCACTGGGGCACACCGGCCGGCGGCTCATCAAAGTAGCCCACGGCCACCGGTGTGGCACGCAATCCCAAAAACTCTTGAATTTTTGCAGTTTGACTCATGTGAAATCTCCTGTGAAGTTTCAGAGGTTATATCATGTTTTGGCTGGAATATGCGCCACGTTTTGCGTATTCCGGAGTGAGTGATTAAACCAGCACTAACGGAATTTCTGGCGTGATGGTGAATTGCAGATGTTGGTGCGCTTCCCGCAAGGCCGCTTCCACGGCGGCGGGTGTTTGGCCGCGTGCAAAGATGAAGCCAAGGTAACTATCCCCTTCCGGCGGAGGCACTAGCGGATAGTTGAGGGGGGCGGTGATTTCAACTTCTTCAATGAGTGGCACGCGCCGCGCGGCTTCCACGCCGCTTACTTCCTGCAAAAGGCCAGCCGCCGGAATCGGGATCATCATCACGCCGCCCGCTTGCGCTTCCCGTTGCACGTTCAACTCTAAGCCCACCGCTTGCCGCAGAATCAATTCTTCTAGTGTGGCACTTTGGCTTTGCGCAAAACGCAAAATGCGAGAACACAAGCCGCCGATAGAACGCGCGGCCACTTCTACTACAATGCCCGATAGCTCGCTCTCCCCGCGGGAGATAGGGTTGGGGGTGAGGGCGAAGCGGAGTTCTGCATGAATTGGCCCTTCGCGCAAGCCTAGTGCCGCACAAGCTTGTTCAGTGCTTTTGATAATCCAGTTTTGTGCCTCGGCGGGCAGGCGGGAGGGTGTAACGTAAATGGTCTCTTCAAAAAACGGGCCATCCAGCGGGTCTGGCTTATCAAAGATAGCCAGCGGGTGCAATTGGCCGTGATTGAGCAAGCCTTCTAGCGCCACTTCTACGCCGGCAAAGAAATTTTCTACTATCA